>JBBKXD010000219.1:0-14567 GCA_037969295.1 Pyrinomonadaceae bacterium
TGGTGGCGGGGGGGAGGATCGAACTCCCGACCTCGGGGTTATGAATCCCGCGCTCTAACCATCTGAGCTACCCAGCCACGAAAGTCTAATTATAGGTTTACAACCTGAAACGTCAAGAAACTACGCCAAAATCGTATCCTCGGTCTCGTATTGTGCGCGGATAAAATATTATCATTGCGAATAAACAATCGAACAAGCAGTAGCTCGCCGCTGTTTCGGGGCGGAAGCGACACTGAAAAATCAGACATAGATGGAACTTGCGATAATAACGACATTCATCCTCGGCTATCTGCTCATTACCCTCGAACACCGAGTCAGGATAGACAAGGCCGCGACCGCGCTACTGACCGGTATCCTCTGCTGGACGTTCTACATTTTCAGTCAAACCGATAAGGAACTGGTCACGCACCAACTGATCGGCCACCTGGGCGAGATCTCGGGAATACTATTTTTCCTGCTGGGCGCCATGACACTGGTGGAACTGATCGACGCTCACGACGGTTTTCAGATAATCACCGACAGGATAAAGACGCAGAGCATGGTGACGCTTGTCTGGATAATCTGCGTCATCACTTTTTTTCTATCGGCGGCCCTCGACAATCTGACAACGACGATCGTCATCGTCTCGCTGCTGCGGAAAATCGTAGCAGACCGCGAAAAGCGACTTACCCTCGCCGGAATGACGATAATTGCAGCCAATGCGGGTGGTGCCTGGTCGCCGATCGGCGACGTAACGACGACCATGTTATGGATCGGCGGTCAGGTTACGACGGTGAACATCATAACGGCGGTTTTCATCCCGAGCGTTGTTTGCCTCCTTGTTCCTCTTGTTTATGCCACATTTAGTATGCGTGGAAGATTCGAAGCTCCCGAGTTGCCGGAGTCTACCGCGTCGAACACGACCGAGAAGGAACGGAGGTTCGTTTTTATTCTCGGGATCGCATGTCTGGTCTTCGTACCTATCTTCAAGACGATCACCCATCTGCCGCCGTTCATGGCGATGCTGTTCGGGCTTGCCCTCATGTGGATGATCACCGAGTTGATCCATCGTAACAAAGCCCCATACGAGAAAGGCGTTTTATCCGTAGTCTATGCTCTCCGAAAGATCGACACGCCGAGCATCTTGTTCTTCCTCGGCATCCTGATAAGTATTGCGGCGCTCCAATCAACCGGACAGCTCACCCAAGTGGCCCATTGGCTGACTCTGAACATAGGCAACGACTCGGTCATTATTGTCACGTTGGGTTTGCTCTCTTCGGTAGTCGATAACGTACCTTTAGTGGCGGCTGCCCAGGGGATGTACACACTGCAGCAATATCCGCCGGACAGTTATTTTTGGGAGTTCCTGGCATACGCGACCGGAACCGGCGGCAGCACGCTGGTGATCGGATCTGCGGCGGGCGTCGCGGCGATGGGCATCGAGAAGATCGATTTTTTTTGGTACATCCGGAACATCAGTTTTCTCGCATTGATCGGCTACCTCGCGGGAGCACTTGTTTATATCGCGCAGCACAGTCTGTTGTCGCAATAAGCCGATCGGGTCAGCGGCTTTCGTCAAAACGGTTGGTGATTTCCAGGATCGCACGGGCGGACAGATCGCTATCTGATAAAATCATATCGAGCTATTGTGATGAGTATCGGACCTAAATATCTTCGAGCAATATTCCCTGTCGTCATTTGCCTGGTCACGTATTTGATGACCACAGCCCCTACAGTTTGCCAATCAGGCGCCCCGTCGAAAAATCGTGCGATCACAATATTGACTGAACCAAAGTCGACGGTTTGGATCGATGGAGTTCGATACGGCGTAACTGATGATAAAGGGCGTCTTGCGATCTCTGCCGTCCCGGCGGGCATCCGCTGGATCTGCGTTCGTTCAAACGGATTTTCGGAATCGGTCAAGAGTATTCCCGCAGCGTTGCGCGGCGACGTCGCGATCAAACTGACAAAGACGACTGACGAAGCCGAGCTCGCTTTTCAGTCAGCCGAAGCACTGACGACGGTCGATCGCCAAAAAGCTATCGCCGAATACGAACGCGCGATCAAACTACGGCCGAAATTTCCCGAGGCATATCTTGGAATGGCGAGAATGTACTCCGAGACGGGCGATCTTGATAAAGCCGTTATCGCGATACGAGCGGCGAAGAGATTAAAGCCCGCGTACGCCGAGGCGTCTGCTGTCGAAGGGAGATTGCTGAAAGACAGCGACGAGGAAGAGAAGGCCATCATCGCGTTCAAACGGGCCATTACCGAGGGCAAAGGCTTTCAGCCCGAGGCCTATACCGGACTCGGATTGCTTTACAAGGACCGTGCGGAAAACGCCGGCGGCTCTGGTGAATACGGAGAGGAGGCGGCGAACTATAACGAATCGGCGAAGTATCTTTCGGTCGCCGTTCGACAACTTGGAAGTGCGCCGGATGCGACAGTCATCTACCAACTTCTCGGGCTGACCTACGAGCGACAGAAGAGGTTTAAGGAGGCGATCGCGCTGTACGAAGAATTCCTGCGGATCTTTCCTGACTCGAGCGACGCCGGGGCCATCGCATCTTTCATCGTCCAAATAAAAAAGCAGATGGCCGACCCAAAATAGCCCGTCACAAGGCCCCTCCGAATCGGTCAAACTGCCCGAAAATCCCCAATTCTGCTCGAAAAGATTTCTTGACACTAAATAGTTAAACCGCTAGTATTATTGCCAACGGTGTTTATCACCGATTGATGATCTGTCCTCGCATCAAGAAGTTAATTCTTAGATCTCTTCAGCACCCTCTCTCGCTTGTTTCTTAACAACGGGAACCCAACAGATAAAAAATGTCAGCAAAACTAGGGGAAATTCTTGTCCGCGAAAACCTGGTGACGCCTCAACAGCTTCGCGAAGCTCTTGATTACCAGCGCACGAGTGGCGGGCGGCTCGGGTCAAACCTGGTCAAGCTCGGAATACTCTCAGACGACGTGATCACGGCGGTTCTGTCGCGCCAGTATGGCGTTCCCTCGATCAACATCGACCTTTTCCAGATCGATGACGAGGTTGTGAAACTCATCTCGCAGGAAGTAGCTCTGAAGTACACGGTGCTGCCCATCTCGAAGGTCGGCGCGACGTTGACACTTGCGATGGCCGATCCGACGAACGTGTTCGCGACGGACGATATCAAGTTCATGACCGGCCTGAACGTCGAGCCGGTGATCGCCTCGGAAGCTTCTATCCAGATGGCGATCGGAAAATACTACAGCGGGTCGACGCAGATCGATATTTTCGAAGCGGCGATCGCATTTGATGCCGACAGAGCAAACGGCAAGAACGGCAAAAACGGTAAGAACGGTCACGCCAAACGAGTAGGCAAAGCCGATGAAAGACTTTCCGACTCAGACCTCGATGTCACGCTCGAAACCTTCGACTTCGCCGCCCACGACGGTGACGCGTTTGAGCTCTTGCAGGAAAACGAAGAGATCGATCTCGCGCAGCTGCAGCGTCAAAGCGAAGACGCGCCGGTCGTTCGCCTCGTCAACGTCCTGATGGTCGATTCACTTCGTCGGGGCGCATCGGATATTCACGTCGAGCCCTACGAAAAAGATTTTCGGATACGGTTTCGCATCGACGGTGTTCTATACGACGTGATGCATCCGCCGATGAGTCTTCGCGATCCGCTTATCTCGCGTCTCAAGATCATGGCGAAGCTCGACATCTCTGAAAAGAGATTGCCGCAAGACGGCCGCATCAAGATCAAGGTAAAGATCGACGACCGGTCGCGCGAGCTCGATTTCCGTGTGTCGACTCTGCCGACCTTGTTCGGTGAAAAGGTCGTGCTCCGACTTTTGGATAAAGACAAGCTGATGCTCGACATGTCCAAGCTTGGCTTTGAACCTGAGAGCCTCGAAAAATTCAAGCGGACCATCGCCAATCCGTACGGCATGGTCCTGGTTACCGGCCCGACCGGTTCGGGCAAGACAAACACTTTGTACTCCGCCCTTCAGTCGCTCAACACAAGCGAGACGAACATCATGACGGCCGAAGATCCGGTCGAATTCAATCTCGAGGGGATCAACCAGGTGCAGATGAAAGAGCAGATCGGCCTTAACTTTGCCGCCGCACTGCGTTCGTTTCTGCGTCAGGATCCGAACATCATCCTCGTTGGTGAGATACGTGACTTCGAGACGGCTGAGATCGCCATCAAGGCCGCGTTAACGGGCCACCTCGTCCTGTCGACCCTGCATACGAACGACGCTCCGTCGACGATATCGCGTCTTGTAAACATGGGTATCGAACCCTTTCTGGTTGCGACCAGTGTCAACATAATTCAGGCGCAAAGACTCATTCGCCGCATCTGCAGCAACTGCAAGGAAGAGGTCCATTTTCCACCCGAGGGCCTCGTCGAGATCGGCTTCAAGGAAGAGGAAGCCAAAACTCTCAAGATGTACCGCGGGCGTGGCTGTGACATATGTCTGAACACCGGGTATAAGGGGCGGATCGGCCTATACGAAGTAATGGAAATAACGGACGATCTGCGAGAGCTGATCATTATCGGTGCGAGTGCGATCGAACTGAGAAGGAAGGCGATTGACACCGGCATGATAACCCTGCGTGAGTCAGGGCTCTACAAATTGAGGGAAGGACTAACAACGGTCGAAGAGGTTGTCAAGGAAACGGTTCTGTAGTTTTGGAGGAAATATGCTATTTAGGGCAATTGCATTAACACTGGCTTTGTTGATTGGAATCGGTACGATCATCCCCTTGGGAACGGATTATGCGGAAGCAGGTCCGAGAACTTCTAAGAAGTACAGGCAGCATAAGAAGTATAAGAAGTATTCGAAACGTTGGTGGCGTCAATACCGCGCCCGGATGAAGCGTAAACGAGCTCTTCAGGCCCGTCACCGCACGATGCGTCTGCGCCAGCTGCGTCTCGCCAGAAAGCGAGGCAAGGTTAAGCGCACGACGAAACCCGTTGTTGCCGCGGCAACGCCGAAAGCAGAGGTTGAGAATGTCGTTTCGATGCTGCCGTCCGGACATGCTGCACCTTCAGGCTGGAGACGCGCAGCGTCGACCAGCAGCGAAGTGAACTTCAGCGTCGACAACGGCAACGGATCGGCTTCTATCTCGGTGGTCGGCCCGGCAACGGGCGAAACCGTCGATACGGGACGCAACCGTGTCCTCGGTGGTGTTCCTACAACCGCACTTCGACGTGAAGTGATCAATCGAATGATCCGTGAGAACGGTTGGGTCGTCAACGACTATCAGAAGTTGATCGGCGGCCGCTCGGTCTATGTCGTGGTCGCTCAGTCGCAGGATGGCGGCCGTGTCCAATCGCGAATGTTCTATTTCACCGAAGCCGACGGACGTATTTACAGCGTTGCCACAAACTCGGCAGCAGGTGCGGCCGATCGCATGGCCGAAGAGTCCGAGAAGGTGATCTTCTCGCTTCAAGCCCGCCCACGGCCAGCTCAACGGGCGTCGGTCAGGGAAGAATAGAAACGATCGTCGATCGTTGTTCGTTGATCGTCGAACCGGGGCCACAAACACCTCGATCGCCGTGACAACGAACAACGATCCACGATCAACGATTAACGATCCACGAACCACGTTCAACCAACCCCCCCCACGATCAAGGAACAATCTTATGAGCTTCGATCCAAACGCCAGTCCCGAATCGCAGATCACACTACCCGAACTCTTGAAACAGATGACGGACGCCAGTGGTTCCGATCTTCACCTCTCAACCAACTCGCCGCCGCAGGTTCGTGTTCACGGCCATCTTTCGCCGCTTCCCGGGTTTTCGGCTCTCACACCGGCGGACACAAAACGCCTCGCATACTCGGTTCTGACTGACGCTCAAAAGCACCGCTTCGAGGAAAACCTCGAGCTCGACTTCTCGTTCGGTTTGAAGGGCATGTCACGTTTCCGTGCAAATCTTTTTAATCAGAAGGGAGCCGTCGGAGCTGTGTTTCGTTCGATACCGTATGAGATCAAAACTTTCGACGCGCTGGGCCTTCCGCAGGTCGTTTCGGATATGTGCAAAAAGCCGCGCGGCCTTGTTCTCGTTACCGGACCAACCGGCTCAGGTAAATCCACGACCCTCGCGTCAATGGTTGATAAGATCAACGTTGAACGGCACGAACATATCCTGACGATCGAAGACCCGATAGAGTTTCTCCACAATCATAAAAATTGCGTCGTCAACCAACGCGAGGTTGCCGCCGACACGCATTCGTTTGGGGCGGCACTGCGGACGGCCCTTCGTCAGGATCCGGACATCGTTCTGGTCGGCGAAATGCGTGACCTCGAGACGATCGAGATGGCGCTGCGTATTGCCGAAACTGGCCACTTAACATTCGCCACGCTGCATACTAACTCGGCGTATTCGACCATCAACCGTATCATCGACGTTTTTCCTTCGGCCCAGCAGGCACAGGTCCGGACCCAGCTTTCACTCGTCCTCGAAGGCATCATGTGTCAGGCTCTGCTGCCGAAATCATCCGGCGACGGACGTGTCATGGCGCTGGAAATTCTTATTCCGAATGCCGCCATCCGGAATCTCATTCGCGAGGACAAAATACACCAGATCTATTCGATGATGCAGACCGGTCAGGACAAGTTCGGCATGCAGACATTCAACCAGGCGCTTGCGACCCTTGTTCACAAACGACATATCACCGTGGATGTTGCTATGCAGCGAACGTCCAACGCTGACGAGTTGAAGGAACTGATCGAGCGCGGATCGGGACTCAACCAGTCCTACGGGGGAGCGACGAAACCGGTCGTTAAGCCGCAGAATCACTCAAGTCCGTATGCCCAGGGACGAACCATAGGCGAGCGTCCGCCCGTGCGCTGAAGCCAAAATTTCGAGAGGAGCTAGAGAAAACAGATGCCTACATACGCCTTTAAAGGAAGAAACCGACTCAATGAAATGATCGACGGCGAGCGCGATGCCGCGAGCCCGGCCGAACTACGTGCGCTACTCCGCCGTGAACAGATCGTGATGACGCAAGCGTCCGAAAAAGGACGCGTCGTCTCGATACCAAAGCTCGGCCGACGTAAGAAGGTCGGAGCCAAGGAGCTCGCCGTTTTCACGCGCCAGTTCTCGGTCATGATCGACGCGGGTCTGCCGCTGGTCCAGTGTATCGACATTCTCGCCGAACAGCAGAACAACGCGTTCTTTAAGGACGTGTTGCGACAGGTCCGTCAAAACGTCGAAGAAGGAGCGACGCTGTTTGCCGCCCTCGAAAAGCATCCGAAAGTTTTCGATTCGCTTTACACGCACATGGTCGAAGCGGGAGAAACGGGCGGTGTGCTCGATCTGATCCTGCAGAGGTTGGCAACACTCATTGAGAAGGTTGTGAAGTTGAAGCGAAGTCTCATTTCAGCATCCATCTATCCCAGCGCTGTTATTCTTGTCGCTATCGCGGCGATCGCCGTCATCATGGTCGTTGTTATTCCGCAGTTCGAACAGATCTTTATCGGTCTGCTTGGTGCGGGAGAATTGCTGCCGCTTCCGACGCGTATCGTCATGGGCATAAGCGGATTTCTTGCCGGCTGGGGAGGCCTCGGACTGCTGCTTGCTTTGATCGCCGCGGTTGTCGCCATCAAATTCTATTACAAGACGGAAAGCGGCCGCTGGCAGATCGACAAGCTGTTGTTAAAACTTCCGATCTTCGGATCGATTTTGCGCAAGATCGGCGTGGCGCGATTCTCTCGTATTCTTTCTACGCTTCTATCGTCGGGTGTTCCGATCCTTCAATCTCTGGATATCACTGCGAAGACCGCTGGTAACGTCATAATCGAAGATGCCGTCCTGAAGGTTCGCGCCGGAGTCGAACGCGGTGAGAACTTCGTCGATCCGTTAAAGGCCACCAACGTATTCCCGCACATGGTCGGACAAATGATCGGAGTCGGTGAACAAACCGGTGCGCTCGATGCAATGTTAGGGAAAATCGCGGACTTTTATGAAGAAGAAGTTGATACGGCGATCGCTGACTTGCTGTCGCTGATCGAGCCAGTGTTGATCGCGTTCCTGGGTATTACGATCGGATCGATCGTCATCTCGATGTATCTGCCTTTGTTTACCCTCATCGGAAAACTTGCGGGCGGAAGCAAATAAGTTCCGTCAAACGGATCAAAATGGCGGCCTGTCATGGGTCGCCTTTTTTTTCTGAAGAGTTAGGTCGTATGACAAATAGACCTGACCATTGGAAAGTGCTTTTCTTTCGTTTACGACAGTTGTGATAATGTTGTTTGCGGCCGGGGATGGGGTGCAAACGCTACGTGGCGTGGTCGTTACTCTGCTACGGTTGCCGTCAGATCATCCGATTATTCACGAGGAAAAATATCTAAAATGGCTTGGATCAAGACGATAGGCTTTGCCGAGGCGGACGAAAAACTGCAGGGGATGTTGGGTGAGCTGCGCACGCTTTATCCGAGCGAATACGAAACCCCGACGACCGCGGTGACCGGGACCGAAGAATCAATAATTGAATCGCATACTCTGATCCCGGATGCGATGTATCACTCCTTCGCGGCGTACGCGGCGATGTTGTCGCCCGACCTGCCGCTCGAGCGGCGGCAGCATGAGATGATCGCGACGATGGTCTCGGCGACGAACGACTGCTTTTACTGAGTGGAGTCTCACGCAGAGTTTCTGCGTCGCGTGACTTTGGATGGCGATTTGGTAAGGCAGCTTCGCGGAGATTATAAACACGCGCCGATAACCGACGCCGAGCGAGTGATGTGCGACTACGTCGTGACACTGACCAAGGATGCGACGAAAATTTCACCCGCGGATCATCGAAAACTGGGCGAATCGGGTTTTGACGACACGGCGATCCTGCAGATCACGTTGATTGCATCGTGGTTCAACTACATCAATCGTGTCGCCGATGCGCTCGGTGTTGGCCGTACCCCGGCCGATCCGGCGTAGATTATCTGCTTGCCTGCCCGTCGGCATCACGAAAATTCGCCGGGTTACAGTTAAAATTTGTCTACCGATGCGGTTCTTACTAATAGCAGCCCTTGGGATCATCGTCGCGGCATGTGGCCCAAGCAGCCCGCCGACTAGCTCCACGGAAGCCGTCCGCGCGTTTTACGTCGGGCTGGCCGCTCTCCAGGTCGGCGATGATGTTCGTGCGGGGAAGGAACTTACCCGAGCGACGGAGCTTGCCGCGGCGGAGCCCGCCGCGTGGCTGAATCTCGGCATCCTGCAGATGCGTCAGAGGGATTATGACAGGGCGTCGCGCAGCCGTGAGCGCGCCCGGACGCTTGCCGATAAGAATCCGAAGATCTACGAGACCATTGCTCTGCTGGACAAACAGCGCGGCAACTTTGAAGCGTCGCAAACCAATCTCCAAAAAGCGATCGAGCTTGATGCAAATAATGTTAAGGCGATCTACGCGCTCGCTAAAGAAAAGGAACGACAGTTGGACGACGCTGCGGCGCGAAAGCTCTATGAGCAGATCCTTGGATCAAGGCCGGAAAATCTTGAAGTCCAGATCGAAGCCGTCCGGCTTGCAGCAAAGCAGAATGATCCTGAGGCGGTCCGACGATTGTCGGCGCTCATTAAACCGCCGACGCCGGATCGGGAGACCGAGATCGGCCGGCAGTTCGACTCGCTCCACGCCGCTGTCGCGAGCGGCGACATGCGCGGCGTTCTGAAGCAGGCGTCTTATTTTAGAAACACGCTTCTCCGCGATGCTCGATTCCGGGCCGATGTCGAAGAGGTAAAGTATTCCGACACTACACTCGGCGAACCATTGACGAAGCCCCTCACGCTTCAGGTGCCGAACGCTGCGCCAGCGCCCGCAGATCTATCGACCAAGCTCGAACCCCTGCTCTTAAACACTGCCGCGCGGTGGAGCAAATTCGTTTACCTCAATGGAGATGACAAAGCGGTTGTCGCCACGGGAGACGACACTGTGACGCGTGTCGGCGAACGTTCGATCCCGTTCGCTGTCGAAAGCGCCAACGGGATCGCGCAGATAGACTTCGATTACGATTTCAAAAACGACATCGCACTGGCCGGACCAAGAGGCTTTCGACTTTTCAAGCAGACAGACTCTGGCTTCACGGACGTCACGGCCGAGACAAAGCTCGGAAGCGATGTCTTAAACGCGAATCGATCGGGGGTCTGGGTGCTCGATATCGAATCGGATGGCGACCTCGACCTCATACTCGGAAGCAAAAGCGGGCCGCCGGCGGTTCTGCAAAACAACTCCGACGGCAGCTTCTCGAGTTACAGAGCGTTCGACGAGATCAACGGACTGGTACAATTCGCGACCGTCGATCTCGACGAAGACGGTGACGCCGACGCCGTTGCACTCGACACCGAGGGCCACCTGCATTATTTCGCCAACGAACGCGTCGGCCAGTTTAGGAGAAGCGATTTCGCAGGCGCCGCGGCAGGTGTTTCGGCTTTTGACGTTGGCGACGTGAATAGCGACGGTAAGCTCGAGGTCATTGCCCTTTACGAAAATGGCGCGGTCTGGATGATCAGCCACAAACCCGACGGTGGATGGGAACTTTTCAATCTGTTTCAGGTCGATGGGATCTCGGGATCGAAGTCGGTGATGCTCTCCGATCTCGATAATAACGGAGCGGCGGACATTATAATTGGCGGTCAACAAAAGTCCCTGATTTGGCTCGGCGATCCTGAGCGAAAGTATGTGCAGCTGGATCCGGTAGCGGCCACGCTTTCGTCGATCGCCGATATTGATGACGACGGCCGTCTGGACTTCGCCGGCACCTCCGCCGGTCGGAGTTCAACATTTACAAATCGGGGAGCCAGAAGTTACAACTGGCAAACTGTCCGGCCGCGGGCCGCAAAGACGACGGGCGATCAGCGCGTGAATTCGTTCGGTATCGGGGGAGAGCTTGAATTGCGTGCCGGCCTTTCGGTGCAAAAGCGCCTGATCACTGAGCCCGCGGTGCATTTCGGTTTAGGTGAGAATCCGAATGCAGACGTCCTTCGCGTTGTTTGGCAGAACGGATACGTTCAGGCCGAGTTCGATCTCAAACCGAATCAAGCGATCGCCGCCGAACAGCGGCTGAAAGGCTCGTGTCCGCATTTGTTCGCGTTCGATGGCGAGAAGTTTGCGCTTGTGAAAGACGCGCCGCCGTGGAGCCCGGCTCTCGGGTTGAAAATAAATGCGCAGGAAACCTACGGCGTTCTTGCGACCGAGGAATGGTTCAAGATCCCAGGCGCGGCGCTAAAGCCGACGAACGATAATTTCTATGAACTGAGAATTACCGCCGAGTACTGGGAAAGCTATTACATCGATCACTATTCGCTGCTTGCCGTCGATCATCCCGAGGGCACCGAAGTTTTTGCCGATGAGCGATTTGCGATCCCGATACCTCCGCTTGAAGTTTTTACGACCGGCCCGACGCACGAATTCGCCGCGGCGCGGAATGACCGGGGCGACGATGTCTCGGCCGTTGTGCTCGATCTCGATGAAAAATATCTTGACGGTTTCCAACGCGGGACGTTCCAGGGTGTGGCGAAAGATCATTTTGTCGAGCTTGATCTGCCGGCTGATGCGCCGGCGGACAAGCGTATGGCGATCGTCGGCGACGGCTGGGTGCATCCGACCGACGCATCGATAAACGTCCAGCTCGGGCAGAGCGCGAAAGAAAAACCGCGAAGCTTGAGTCTCGAAGTACGGGATGACAAAGGCGAGTGGAAGACAGCAAAAGAGAATCTTGGATTTCCGGCCGGAAAGATGAAGACCGTTTTGATCGAATTGCCGATCGGTGCCCGCACCGTACGGATTCGGACAAACATGGAGGTCTTCTGGGACAAGCTCGCGTGGGGCGTTTACGAAAACGGTGAAGGGAATCGGACGGCGCGGCTCGAACTAAAAGCGTCCGAGCTTCGTTACCGCGGTTTCTCGGTGATCGAAAAGGCCGACGACTCGTCTCCTGAAAAACCCGTCTACGACCGGATGCTGACGACCGCGCAGCGATGGCGTGACATGGAAGGTTACTTCACAAGGTTTGGTGACGTTCGCGAATTACTCCTGCAAACCGATAACCGATTTGTGCTGATGAACGCCGGTGACGAGTTGGTTCTCAGGTTCCCCGCCTTGCCAACTCCGCCGGTTGGTTATCGACGCGATTTTGTTTTGATCGGCAATGGCTGGATCAAGGATGGGGATCTGAATTCGGTGTTTTCCAAAACGCTGCTCCCGCTACCGACCCATGCGTCGAACGATTATTCCAAGCCGCCCACGACGCTCGAGAATGATCCGGTCTACCGACAGCACAAGGTGGACTGGCTGAACTTCCACACTCGCTACGTCTCGCCCGATGCGTTTCGGAATGCGTTGCGGTGAGAAATGCATCGCGTTAGTCTAAAATGTCCAAGCTTGGCGGATACTTCTTGTGACTCGTGTATTTCAAGGTTCGCTTTATTTAGCAATGGGGACCACGAAGCAACGAAGTCATCGCTGAATTTAAGACCTTTCTTGTTTCGTGTTCTTTTTCGTGTGGGTTTGTGTGCTTCGTGGTTGGCTTTATGAAAGCCGAACCACGAAATACACGAAACACACGAAACACACGAAGGAGCACGACCTTACAAGCATACAAGCAAACGAGGTCATCCTCGTTCGTTGGAGTTTCAGGTCTTTGTGTTATTTCGTATGATTTAGTGGTTTCAGATTGTATCTACTAACAAGACTGGAACCATCAACTCACACGAAATAACAACCATAGACCCTCGACCTTCTAAACATACAAGCACACGAAACTCCACGAAGGTCCTCGCCGCTCCCAAGTTCGGTTAGTAAAAGGTTCTGATGAAGCACCTCACAAAAGTCCTTCTTGCTCTACTTCTCGCAGCAATGCTCGCGACGCCTTTCATTTTACGCAAAATCTATCACGAGGATGGATCGGCTAAGGCTGACACCAGTACAGCCCGCGACCGCTACGGCTTCTATTTTGAAGAGGTTGCTCACGCGAGCGGCGTCGATTTCGTTCACACGGCGCCGACGCTCGACTCCAAACTCGACCACATCATGCCGCAGATCGCATCGATCGGCGCCGGTGTTGCGGTCTCCGATTTTGATCGCGATGGCTGGCCCGACTTTTATCTCACAAACAGCGGCGAGGACAGCATGAACGCGCTCTATCGCAACAATCGCGACGGAACGTTCAGCGACGTCGCAGGCGCACTCGGTGTGGGGGATGTGAACCGTCGCGAGACCGGCGTTTCGATGGGTGCGATATGGGGCGACTACGACAACGACGGTTTTGAGGATCTGTTCGTTTACAAATGGGGCAAGCCCGAGTTGTTTCACAATGACGGCGGCACTGGATTTACACGCACGACCGATACAGCCGGTTTTCCGAATTGGATAAACGCGAATACCGCGCTCTGGTTCGACTACGACCGCGACGGCTTGCTCGATCTTTTCATCGGCGGATATTTTCGCGAGAACCTGAATTTGTGGAAGCTTGAAACTACCGAGATCATGCCCGAGAGTTTCGAGTACGCAAACAACGGCGGGCGGAAATATCTGTACAGGAATCTGGGCGCGGGACGCTTTGAAGAAGTTTCGGAAAAGATGGGGATCAAATCGAACCGCTGGGCGCTCGCCGTCGGTGCGGCCGATCTGCGGGGAACCGGATATCCCGATCTTTTCATTGCAAATGATTACGGCGTGTCTGAGCTTTTTTTCAATGAACGCGGCACGCACTTTCTCGATGTCGGCGAGACGACCGGAGTCGGCTTTGCGCCGAAAAGCGGGATGAACGCGAGTTTCGGCGACGTCATGAACACCGGGCGGCAGAGCATTTACGTTTCGAATATTTCCGAGCAGGGTGTCCTGCTTCAGGGAAACAACCTGTGGATGCCGAGAGCCGCGACCGCGGGCGAGGATTTGAAATTCGACAATGTTGCGTCGAACTTTAATGTCGAACTCGGCGGCTGGAGCTGGGGAGCGCAATTCGCCGATTTGAACAACGACGGTAACGTCGACCTTTTCCTGACCAACGGCTATGTCTCGCTCGAAAAGGGTTCGAACTACTGGTACGACTTTTCGAAAGTTACGATCGGCAACAACACGATCATCGGCGACGCGAAAAACTGGGCCCCGATGGACAATCGCAGTCTGTCGGGATATCAATCAAAACGCGTTTGGCTAAACGATGGGGCCGGCAGATTCAGCGACGTAGCGCCGGTCGTCGGTGTGACGGAAACTTACGATGGCCGCGGTGTCGCCGTAGCCGATCTGTGGAACCGGGGCGTGATGGATGTTATTGTCGCCAATCAGCGAGCGCCTGTTCTGATCTACAAAAACACTGTCCGGCCCGAAAACAAATGGATCGGATTTGAGTTGGAAGGCTCGGCCAGCAACCGAAGCGCGATCGGAACGCAAGTGACGGCATTTTGGAACGGCCAGCAGCAGACCAAGGAAATTCACGGCGGTATCGGCTTCTGTGCGCAAAACGACCGCCGCGTGTACTTCGGTTTTGGCAAGACTGACAACGTTGATAAGATCGTCATTCGCTGGGCGTCGGGAAACACACAGACGCTGGTCGGACCCGAATTAAATAAAATTCACAAGATCATAGAAGAGGCTCGAACGTAGAA
>JBBKXD010000220.1:0-4568 GCA_037969295.1 Pyrinomonadaceae bacterium
CAGAGATTGTAAATCAGAATCTCTCTCTGTGTGCTCTGTGGCAAAAAGTTAGGCGGCACCCCTCGGGAAAAGGTTGGCCGCCCGGGTCCGTGAATCGTAAATAGTAAATCGTGAATAGAAAGACATCTATTCACGATTCACGATTCACGATTCACTAACTAAAGAGAGAAATTGAAACTCACAAACCCGATCGCCTTCACCGGCTGGCCATCACGCACGAAGGGTTTGAACCGCCACTTTCGAATAGCGTCCTTAGCCGCCGCCTGCAAGATCATCGGACCGCTTGTATTATGCACCTCATCGACTTCGCCGGTTTCGCTGACAGTCACCTCGACCTTTACGACTCCGGTCGTGCGCATGCTCTTTGCCACCGAGGGATATACCGGAGCCTGCTGTTTTGTCGCATAGACGATCAGCGAGCCGACATCCATCGGACCGGTCGACGCGGTGACGTCGCTATTCTTCGCGACGGTCTGCACCGGAGCCTCGACCGATTGTTTATTTTCGATGAAGCGCGTTCGCTGTGGTTCAGCTGTAGGGCGCTCTATGACCGGCACCTTCTCATTTGAGGCGAGCAGCGTTTCAGCCGGCTTCGGGTTCGAAGAGCCTTCCACGGGTACGGGTTTGAAGATGGTGGGTCCGCCCGCATTAGCTCCCGCCGCCTGAGTATTCGGCAGTGAAGGATTGTTTGCCGCGACTGCGTCCCGGGGAGTTGCATTAGGTACTGTCGTCCCGTCGATCGCGCTTACGATGATGCTCTGCGAACTCGCGATCTGCTCACGCGAATCGCCCAACGCATCCTTCCAACGGCGGGCGTCGTAATCGTCGCGAGCGATCATGCTGCGGGAATTCGTTGATTCTTCAAGCAGCGCCATCGCGGCCGCGGATTTCGTTTTGTCGGTGCCAAGATCTTTTGCCTGAGTGATAACAAGTTCAAGAGTTTCACGCATTCGCTCGATGTCGTTGACGGCCTCGAGCGGAAGGTTCCGGTCCGAAACAGTTAGGCCGAGAGCTCGATAGCGTTCAACCTGATTTCGGGCTCCCTTGATGACTTGCGCGGCGACGGTCGGATAGTAGAGGTTTCCGCGTACGCTATTCGACTTGAATGACTTAAACAAATCGGTGAGAAAATCCTGTGCGCGTTTGTAATCGCCCTGCTCCAGATATGTATTCATGAGCAGCACATTCGTCACGGCATTCACCGACGTATCGCTGCTCTCGCGGCGAATATTCTCCAATTCGTAAATCGCGGCGTTGTAATTTCTCACGGCCACGAATGCCTTGGCCTTCGAAATTCTATCGCGCATTACATCCGACGAGGTCGGCTGTTTATCGATGGCGCTAGCCGGAGTCGGAACTGGTGATGTCTGATTCGCCTGCGGTGCTTGGGCGGATATGAAGGCAGTTGTTCCGAACAGAGTTATAAAAACCAAAGTGAAAAACCTTCTGACGTTTAGCGGCATTTTCTTCTCCATAAGCACTGAGTTGAATTTCCGTAAAGGCCAAGCGAACTAATCGGGGAAGGCTCACTCTTACGACCTGCTAGAACAAAAACACTCACCTAAAAAATCACAAAAACAGCGGTTTGCGGGCCGCGGATTCACTTAGACAAGCTATTGATGATTTTTATGCGGTATGCGTTTGCGACTCTTTTTATAGCACTTTCGTTCAGAGTGAGCAAAGCGCGGTTCAACATCACGATGCGGCCGTTGATGATGACGGTCCGCACGTCAGAAGCCTTGGTTGAATAAACGAGACTCGAATAAATGTTGTACATCGGAGTCTGGTGAAGGCTGTCGAGATCGACGATCACTAGGTCAGCTCGTTTGCCGGTTTCGATGGAGCCGGTGATCTTATCTAGATCCAGAGCACGCGCTCCGCGTATCGTCGCCATCTCAAACGCTTGTTCCGCGGTAAGAGTTTTCGGGTCGCCTGAAATAAGCTTATGCAGCTTCGCAGCCGTGTCCATCTCTTCCCACATGTTGAGGTCGTTGTTCGATGCGGCCCCGTCCGTGCCAAGACCAACAGCAAGATCCTTCGCGAGCATTTGCGGAACCGGCGCAGTTCCTGATGCGAGCTTCATGTTCGACTGCGGATTGTGGGCGGCGCCGACGCCCTTACTATTTAAAATGTCTATTTCATGGTCAGTTACAAAAACCGTGTGCGCTGCGATGACGCGATCGTTGAGAAATCCGATACGGTTCAAGTAGTTAACAGGCGTCGCACCTTTTTCCGCAAGAATGTCGTCGCGCTCTTTTTGGGTCTCGGCGACGTGTATGACGATCGGAGCGTCGAGTTTGTCCGAAAGCTTTCTGATCGCCTGGAGGTGCTCGGTCGAAACCGTGTAAGGTGCATGAGGTGCGAGGGCGGCAACGATGAGCGGATCGTTTTTCCATTTGCGCAGGAAACGTTCGCTGTACGCCATCGCCTGCTCGAATGTCTTATTGTCGGCGACCGGAAAATCGATGATCGTTTCACCCAGCACGCCGCGTACGCCGGCCTTTTTCGTTTCATCCGCGATCGCATCTTCGAAGTAGTACATGTCGCAGTAAGTCGTCGTACCGCCGCGGATCATTTCGGCAAGCCCGAGTCGCGTCCCGGCTCGGACGAATGCTTCGTCAACATTCTTCGCCTCCGCCGGAAAGATATATTTTGTGAGCCAGTCGTTGAGATCGAGATCGTCCGATATTCCGCGAAACAGCGACATCGGAATGTGAGTGTGAGTATTGATGAGTCCCGGGATGATCGCTTTGCCGGTTGCGTCGATCGTGCGAGTCGCTCGATAGCGTCTCGAGATCTCCGCCCGCGTACCGACCGCGACGATCTTATCTCTGCGGATCGCAACGGCTCCGTTTTCGATCACGCGATGGTTCTTGTCCATCGTGACCACAGTGCCGCCGAGGATCAGGAAATCAGCGCGAGTGGTCGATGATCGAGAAGCAATTTGCCGCTGTGAAAGAGACGTTGTTGCGAGCAGAAATAAAACTACTAATGCCGATAGATATTTTTGTAAATTCATGACTTCAGTCAGTACCACCTGCGTTAGCGGGTGGTGTGGCGCCGAGAGCAAGATCAACGCGAGTAATTCAAGTCTCGACCACCCGCTTACGCAGGTGGTACTGACCTGTCGGCTGCTATTTGAGAAACTTCGTATCGAAAGCGCGAGGCAGCAGATCCTTCATCTGCACGACCTCGCTCTTTCCTTTCAGGTTTGCAAGGATGACCGGAATGTCGCCACCGAATTCCCATATTATTTGCCGGCATACACCGCACGGCGGCGTCAGATCTTCGGTATCGGCGACGACCGCGATGTGTTTTATTTTTCGCTTACCTTGCGAGATCGCTTTCCAGATCGCAACGCGCTCGGCACAGACCGTCAGTCCGTAACTCGCCGATTCGACATTACATCCGGAGATCACATCACCGTCATCAGTCTCGAGCGCCGCTCCGACGCGAAATTCCGAGAACGGTGCGTACGCATTCTCGCGAACCGCCGTTGCGGCATCGATCAATTCCTGATCCGCATGTTTCATTATCCCTTTCGCTATTTCCACTTTTACTTCCTCACCATAAGATTTTGCCACAGAGGGCACAGAGAAAAGATTAGGGAACAACAGAAACCCTTGTTAGATTTCCTCGGTGTCCTCTGTGGCTAAATGATCAGACTTGCTCGGCATTTAGCTTCTCTCTAACCATGCTGCACAAGAACTCGACCGTTACTCCGGTATTCGAACCTTCCGGAATTATGATGTCGGCGTGACGCTTTGAGGGCTCGACAAATTCAAAATGCATCGGGCGGATCGTCCGCTCGTATTGGGCGAGCGTGCGTTCGAACGTCCGCCCTCGTTCGTTGATATCGCGGCGCAGTCGACGCATCAGACGTACGTCGTCGGGCGTATCGACGAACACCCGCACGTCGAGCAGATCCAAAACGCGCGGTTCGGCAAAGATCAAAATTCCTTCGACGATGACGACCGGCTTTGGGTTGATAATTTCGATCTCTTCGCTTCGAGTGTGCGTCACAAAATCGTAGAGCGGCATTTCGACGGACAGACCCTGTTTCAATCGCATCAGGTGATTGACGAGCATGTCGCTGTCGATCGAATCCGGATGATCGAAGTTCGCTTGATGGCGTTCGTCGAGCGGCATGTCCGCGAGATTGCGATAATACGAATCCTGCTCGACGAGAACGACGTTGGCGCGACCAACGGCCTCGACGATCGACCTCGCGATCGTCGTCTTGCCCGAACCTGTCCCACCGCAAATTCCGATGATCATAAGTTTCCGTCAGAACCGCTACCCTTCGGTTTGTTTATGCGCCCAATTGTTCGCCGCAAAAGCTCTTGAAAAACTTCCGCTACTTTCGCGCCGGTCTCCATCACTTCCGCATGATCGATCTCCTGGTCCGTCATTCCCGCCGCGAAGTTCGTGATACACGAAATCCCAACGACGCGCATTCCCTGGTGACGCGCGACGATGGCTTCCGGAACCGTGGACATTCCGACGGCATCAGCACCGAGCAAGCGATACATCCTTACTTCAGCGGGTGTTTCATAGGTCGGCCCGGA
>JBBKXD010000221.1:0-2826 GCA_037969295.1 Pyrinomonadaceae bacterium
AGTAACAAAGTGCGGTTACTTGTCTTTGGCGGATCGCAGGGCTCACGGGCGATAAACAATGCGATGGTGGATGCGTTATCGAAGTTGAGGATCGATCGTGAAGGTTTGGAGATCACCCACCAAACGGGTGACTCTGATTTTGAAGTGGTGCGTGAGAATTACAACCGGGCGGGTTGGGAAGACGCCGATGTGCGGCGATATATCTTCGACATGGTGTCGGAGTTTGCGAAGAGCGATTTGATAATTTGCAGGGCGGGTGCCACGACTTGTGCCGAGCTTGCCGCGGCTGGAAAAGCTTCGATCATGGTGCCGCTGCCGACGGCGGCAGACGATCACCAGAGGAAAAATGCAGAAGCGATGCAGAATGCCGGAGCTTCAAGGATGATATTGCAGCGGGATTTGAGCGGCGAAAGCCTCGCGAACGAAATTTCGGATCTGGTAGCGTCACCGGACGCGATTGCACAGATGGAAAGTTCAGCGAAAAAAATGGCTCGGGCCGACGCTGCGGAAGTGACGGTAGATTTGATCGAAGGACTGGCGAGGGACGAGTGACGAGTGACGAGTGACGAGTGACGAGTGACGAGTGACCACTGACCACTGACTACTAATGTTCAGACACGTAAAAAGAATTCATTTCATCGGCATCGGCGGCATCGGCATGAGCGGCATCGCGGAGGTGCTGGGAAATCTCGGTTTCGTCGTAACCGGTTCGGATCTTAAGAAATCGAAGAACACCGATCGGCTCGAGGCGATGGGAATGAAGATCAGTGCGAGCCATGCCGCGGAGAATGTCGGTGACGCGCAGGTCGTCGTCTATTCGTCAGCTGTAAAACCGGACAATCCTGAGGTTGTGTTGGCGAAGGAAAAAGGAATTCCAGTCATTCCAAGGGCTGAGATGCTCGCCGAGTTGATGACACTGAAACCCTATGCGGTTGCTATCGCGGGAACGCACGGCAAGACATCGACTACTTCTATGGTTGCAACGCTGCTGGTTCACGCGGGCGTCGATCCGACGACGGTCGTCGGCGGTGTGGTCGATACGCTGGGGTCGAACGCAAAACTCGGCGCTTCAGAGTGGTTCGTGACTGAAGCCGACGAGAGTGACCGCAGTTTTCTGATGCTTTACCCGACGATCGCCGTGGTAACCAATATCGACAAGGAACACATGGAGTCGTACAAGGGCATGGCCGATGTCGTTCAATGCTTCACGGATTTTGTTAATAAGGTCCCTTTTTTTGGAGCGGCGATAATTTGCCTCGACGATCCTAACGTTCAGTTGATAATTCCGAACATCAAACGTCGACGGGTGACTTACGGACTGACGGCCCAAGCGGATATTTCTGCTCACAATATTCGATACAACGACTCCTTCGGTTCGACGTTCACGGTTTGGCGCGGAGCCGAAATACTGGGGGAGATCTCGCTGCCGGTTCCGGGCAAACACAATGTCTATAACGCGCTCGCGGCGACCGCGGTCGCGCTCGAGCTGGAGATACCTTTTGACAAGATCGCCGAGGCGTTTGCGACTTTCAAGAATGCAAACCGGCGCTTCCAGTTTAAGGGTGAGGAAAATAATATTACGGTCGTCGATGATTACGGACATCACCCGACGGAGATCCTCGCGACGCTTTCAGCTGCGAAGAACAGTTCGGGAGGCCGTCGGACGGTGGTTGTCTTTCAACCGCACCGCTTTAGTCGGACACAAGAGCTGATGGACGAGTTCGCCCTCGCCTTTAATAATGCGGACGTTCTTTACGTACTCGATATTTACGCCGCCAGCGAGACTCCGATCGACGGAATTACCGCGGAGGTATTGACGGAGAACATTCGCAAGTACGGACATAAAAATGCTAACTACATCGGTGACGTCGATACCGCGGCACCAAAGGTTGTCTCGAACCTACAACCGGGTGATCTTGTGATTACGCTTGGAGCCGGCAGCGTGACGAAGCTCTCCGACGAGATCTTGGAACAATTGAGAGGATAGTGATCAATGGCAAATACGAAACCGAATAGGACCAGGAACTCGGCGCGGGTGAAAGTAAAACGTCCCCTCCGTCAGCGGCGAACGTCCGCGACGACGCGCCGAAGCGGGCAGGCGGGTGTTAGCCGCTTTCGCGCGGTGGGGCTTCCGTTGTTTTTGAGTTTTTGCATTCTCGTGTGTCTCGGGGCTCTCGGTTTTCTTGGATATCAGACCGTGACAGCATCAGATTTCTTTTCCGTCGCCAAAATAGATATTCGAGGAACCGATCGGTCATCCGCGGCTGATATCAGGCGGACGGTAGAAATGCAGACTGAGAAGACCGGTGTCTGGAACGCCGATCTGCCGGGGATAAAGGAAATGCTGGAGAAGGCCCCGTGGGTAAAATCAGCAGCCGTATCGAGAGTATTGCCGAACGGTATTCGAATCCAGATATTCGAGCGCCAGCCCCAGGGCCTGATTCGAACTGTCGAGGGAAACTTTTTAGTAGATGGTGATGCTGTCGTGATCGCACCTGCTCGTGAGAAGGAAGCAGAATTTCCATTCGTGATGACGGGATGGAACCACGTTAAAAGCGAGGCGGCCGGCAAGGACAATCTCGAAAGGGTGAAGATTTACCAAAAAATGTTGACCGAGTGGAAAGAGTTCAACCTTTCCGCACGCGTGTTGTCGGTCAACCTCGATGATATTCGCGAACCACGGGCGGTGATCGAAGACTCGGGCAACGTGGTTTCGATCGCGCTCGGCCGCGACAAGTTCGGTGAGTACCTTAAGCGAGGCATCAATGCGATCGTCGGAAAAGGCGAGATGTTCGAAGCAGTGAACCTGGTCGGCCAGAACATGAT
>JBBKXD010000222.1:0-13450 GCA_037969295.1 Pyrinomonadaceae bacterium
GTCGTATGTAGTTCGAGCGGAAAATAGCGGTGCGGAGTTTGATCAAGAAAAAGTATCCCGTCTTCGTTTAGTAGCGACCACAGGTGTGGCAAAACTTCGCCGCGCTCCTGAGGCAACAGATGTTCGTACACTGCGCTCAGGACGATGAGATCGAAACACCCGAGTTCCTCCGGCAGCTCGGTACCCGAGGGCGACCGCAAAAGGTGAACGTTGCTAAAGCCGTAATAGCCGAGCCGTCCGAGGGCGACTCTCAAGAGATCGCTTTCGAGCTCGATGCCGACGATCTCGCTTTCGGGAAATAACCTTGCAAGGCACATAGTCGAGGCCCCGCTCCCGCAACCGAAATCCAGGATCCTCTTCCCCGCGAGATCTTCAAATCGAAAATAGGCCCGCATCTCAGTCTCAAGATGTTTCAAGACATAGTCAGGATCGTCGTCTCTCGCGATCTCATCGCAGAGCCATGCCGGCCCCTTTATTTCGAGAATCAAACTTATTAGATCGATCGGATAGCCGGTCGCACATTGCAGAGACGGAGAAAACGTCGCGGGATCGCGTAACTGTACGTCGACCTTGCGTCGCCCTTCCGCAGGTTCACGGATGAAGACCTGTCCCTCGGGATGCTCGAGTGTCGCCGTCATCTTCCTAATCAAACAATTTTTAAGCGGCTTGAGCAACAAGAAGCGGCCCCGAAAGGCCGCTTCAAATAAGTACCGCGGTAGATCTCGATCTATTTCTCAGCGACACCGAGAATAAAATTGGTAATAGCGCTAGTGCCGTTAAATATCTCACTCATATCAATGTCACTGTTTATGGTGTCGCCCGGTCCGCCGCTCTGATCGTATCGCGGCTGCTCAAAACCCGCCACTAGATTAGCAGGATCGTAAGGAGCTATGACGATGTTGCCGATAAAGACCTCGTTTCCACCGCCCGACCGAATAACACCACCCGGGTTCTGCGCGCTTACGTAGCGTCCAACTGCCAGCACCAACCCCTTAAATTTGGGACTGCCGCTCGTCGTAAACGTTCCCGTGACAACAAGGATTCCGCCGCCCTCGATGCTACCTCCCATCGAGCAACTTCCTTCGCAGAAAGTGATGCCGGAACCGGTCGTGAAATTACCGAAACTTGTCGGATTCGTGCCATTGAAATAACGTCCAGAGTTCTGCGCCGTTTGTCTGAGTTGCCTGATGAGTGCGTCCATTGCGGTCGCAGTCTGCTGCCAGTCCGGAACATCCTCTCCGGCTATCTCAGGCGCCGGCAACATGGTTCCGTTGGTATGATTGTTCAGAACAGTCTGGAGACCAGTCGAATCCGATACCGTTACCGATGGAACAGATCCGCCGTCGATCTGCATTCGCGCCGAAGTACCAACGCGGAAGTAGGCATTCGGTCCAACCATCGATATGGCAGAGGATGAACCGAGGTCGTTAAATAAGTTATTTTGTACGATCGCTTCGAGAACTTTTTTCGAATTCGATGGGCCAAGCCCCGTCGCGATCATCTTAAGACGGTAAGGCTCCAGTGTGGTCATGTGACCATAGACGGGTCCAGCCTGCGCCGGCGTTGTTGTCGCAGTCGGCAAGCTCAAGACAGGAGTCGTTGTGCACAGACCGCTGGATTGGCAAAGCTTGATCGTACTGCCCATCAACTGATACGTTGGCGGCGATGTATCACTTACAAAAGTGACAGCACCGTTAATACCGATCGAGCCCCGGATTGTTCTAACGCCCTCTCGAGGCTCCGACAGCATATAATCGATCCGAAACTTCAGGGGCGCGGGAAGTGTCGTCGGACCTGAATTAGTCTTTACAACCTGAAAACTTCCGAGAGGAGTGATTGTTCCGGGTACAACGTCCGTGACTGGTTGCGGAACAAAAGAAACGGTCATCGTGTCTGAACCGCTTCCGTAAATCCGCGTCGCACCGTATATGCCGGCGGTCGCCTGTTCAAAACTCCCGACCGTTTCATACAGTATCGACCCTGCTGAATTATCGGGGTCGCTTAACGAAATTGTGTATCTAGTCTCCGAACCCACGGCGATCGGCCCATTGCCGAGCCACCCCGACAGGGTCGGGTCAGCGACTGCATCTCGGTAATTAACATTCTGGTGACGGAGGACATCGATGGCCGCCTGTAGGCCGCTTTCGGCCGCATAATATGCTTTGGCTTCGGACAGCGCATCGGTATTATTTCGCGAACTGGCACCGACGGCGGTCAGCATCGCAACGCAAGCCGTACCGAGAAGGAGCGAAACAAGGACAACAGTGACTAGCGCCGTGCCTCTCTGTCTAACGTCAAAAGATTCACCATGCATTCTGTTTTTGTTCATTGTTGCCTCCTGCACGAAGCCTCCGCTCCTTCAAAGTGGGAGATTATCTGTAAATTGGCGGCGGTGCGCCGCACTATATCACAATTTCAAACATAGAGACTATCTTTTCTAGGACGTACCATTGCGTCTAATATTGCCCACGCATGTACTGAGAATTTCTCAGAGTGACGTCCGAGCGAACGGTCACCGTCTGTCCGGAAGGCTGTCCCTGCACGTTTTCGAGAATAACTGTCAGCGTTATTGTGATCTTTCCAGTCGCCGGACCGGGTCCCACCGGCGGTGTTCCTGAACTCACATAGTTTTGGTACGTAAAATTCACGCTGCTTATTCGATTTATGATTCCGGAAGTCTCGTTGGTGTGGTTGTCGTGGCGAACCACAGATTGATCCCCTCCCGTACCATCGAGGTAAAACGCGATGTCCTCACCCGGATCGACCGTTTCGTAATTAGTGTTATCCGTGTTCGATCGGATGTGCAGCATCGTCGAGGTCGAGTCCGTACCAACGCCGTTGTAGTCCAAACCATAACCCGAATTTCCGATCTCGCGCGACATGATGTTCAGTGCTGCCTGCGCCGACGTTATCGCATCGGTCCGGCTGGTCTCCCGCGCTCGCGTCCCGAGGACGCGCGAAAAGATCGTCACTGCAACGCCCAGAATCATGAGCGTGATGGTCATCGAGACAAGCATCTCGACGAGCGAGAAGCCGCGATCTTTCAATTTTTTCGTCGTCTCATTCATCAGTTCGAACGGACCCGCTGGATAGTAACGTTTGTGCGCAAATTCTGAAGCCACGCCTCGCGTTCGGTAACCAGCGGAACAGCCGTAATTGTTATCGTCTTAAATTCGCAATTCGCTTCATCATTTGGTCCCGAAACCGGCACTGCGTTGGTTACGTTCGCGGTGATATTGAATACGCGTCCGTCCGGTGTCGTTATCGACGATAGCGTATGAGCGCCTGCATAGAGATCCGTGTTTCTGTGGTTAGGCAGATCGATCGCCGTCTCTAAACCAGGAACAAATTTCAGGCTGCGGTAATATTCAACTTTTGCCTGTAAGACCGACAGCGCCTGGATTCGAAGATTGTTGCCGCGGTTGATCTTTACTACGTACGCAAAAACGCTCAGCGTGCCGACGCAAAGAATAATCATCAACGTACCGGCAATGATCACTTCCGGGATCGTAAATCCCGTTGCACCGGCCGAGGATCTCACTTTTTTAGCCAAGGGCGTCATTTCGATTATAAGACTACGTCAGGGTTAATGCCGGTATTCGAATTTACATTCGTTACCGCCGGCAGGCCGAAGGTCGGAAGCGTCGAACTTCCGGATAAGAGATTGACAGTCCCGGTCGGCGTTACGATAAGGAGATTTGCTTTTGAATTGTTCGGTGACGAGCAGTTCGCGTTACATATGAAGAATTGCGGAAGCGGCGACGTCGGTGTTTCGCCGCGCATGTTAAAGGTCACCTCCAGTGAAGTCAATGCTGTTCCGTCGTATAGACCGATGACGATGCCGGCCGGTAGAGTAGTTACGGAATCGACGGCGACGGGGAGGCCGTTCACATCGTTGTTATAAGTCCTCAGTGTGTATGACGTAGGCGTTACGGTGACTTTTGCTTCCTGGGCGCTGCCTATCGCACGCCGCTTGACCGAGTCAAAGCGTGCTCGCTCAAACGTGGATTTTAGCTGCTGAGCGACATTCTGGCGGGTAAGTTGTTTGTTAGCCGATCCGCGTTGCATTATCGCGAATCCGGCCATCACAGAGATCACTACGACGACAACGAGCAGCTCAACAACTGTAACGCCTGATTCGTGGGAGTTCGATCGAATGGAATTGCTCATTTTCGAACTCGTTGATCGTCGCCGCGTGCTGACGCGATCGTAATTGCGTAGGTTTTTACCCTGTTCATATATGAAAAAACCTTTCTCGTCAATGCCCCAGACGGCCGGCAAGCTCGAACATCGGGCTGTACAGTGCCGCAATAATAAATCCTACGAAGATCCCGACCGGTACGATCGCGAAATTCTGGAACCAGAACAACACACGCTCGAGCTCTCGCTCGGCGCGGGTTTCCACAACTTTTGCGTAGTTGTGAAACGTGTTTTGCATGTCGGCGGTCTTTTCAAAGGTCATCAGAACGCCGCCAAACTCCTTACCCATCAAAAACGGGTATGGAATAAAAAGCTTGTGCAGATCGGTCGACTCCGTCATGAAGCGGTGACGGACGTGCATCAGCATCTGCGCGTACTCGGGGTTAGTCGAGGTCTCGGCCGCGACCAAAAAGCGTTCGGTCATCGACGGAATTCCGGTCGAAAGCATCGCCAGTGTCCGGAGTGTCTGTGCCGAGTAATAATGGCGGAAGAACGAACCGAATACAGGCGCTCGAAGCGCGGCGACCTTGACGGTGTCACTTCCCGCGGGCGTTTGCGTCCATCGCCAAAAATATATGAGTGCGATGGCAACACCTAGAACCGTTCCAATTCCCCACCAACTGATAAGAAAGTCCGACGCACCTATCATGATCCGCGTGATGATCGGAAGCTTTGCGTCCTCGCCCGTCAGCAGCGAATTGTAGAGCTCGACCATTTTTGGCATGACGAAATATAGGACGACCGCGACCGAGATGATACAAAAAATTACAACCGCGATCGGGTACATCAGCGCCGACCGAATACTTGCACGGATCGCGTCCGCCTTTTTCTCTGCTTCGGCGAATCGGTGCAGCGTTAACAGGAACGCGCTCTTGCTGATCCCGGTTTCGGCGTCGGCGGCGGTTCCGACCTCTTCACCGATTCGCAGCGCACAGATAAAAGTGATCGGGAAGAGCGGTTCGCCCTTGTGATCCATCTGCTCCGCGAACGCCTCCGAAAGGCTCCGGCCGTTGATGATCAGATCGCTTGCGTCGAGCAGAGCGTCGGACAACATTTTGTTTGTCTGGGCGAATGCCAATAGACGGCAAACCTGCGTCGGGCTTTCACCTACCTCCATCAGGTCGCCGAATTGCTCGGCGAGCGTGGCGAATTCGACGCTGTTCGGACTTCGATTCTTTTTCCGCGGTCCGCGGCGTTCGCGTATCGATCGAACATTGATACCGGCTCGTTCGAGTTCGTTAGCCGCGAGTGCGGGATCCTCGGTTTGAACAAAACCCTTGACCGGCTCGCCAAGCGAGTCGATGCCGCTGAAATTAAATCCGCCGTCCGACTGAGAGACATTGGCCGGCACAACCGTTCTGACGTCGCTCACACGATCCATGTCGGGTGCCACGTGACGTCGTGCCGACCCCAACGGTCGTATCGCTCCGTTAGCCGGGCTGCCGCCATTCCCCGATATCTCGTTTAACTCATTCATCGCTTACTTAACCTTTACCCATTGCTTCGTGCCGCTCGATCGCTTCCTGCAGAGAACGCGAGTGGCCGTCTATCGCGGCTTGCTCGAACTCCCGGTTGGAGAATTGGCGCTTGCTTTCGACCAATCCGAGCACAGCGGCAACTTCCATTTCAGACGTCACTCCTGCAAGAACTTTTTCGCGAGCAACATCCTTCATCGGGATCAGATATCCGGCACGTACCGCCCTCTGGACTACGTCACGGGCGGTGAGGCTGCGGTCTTCGACCCACTCTTTTACGTCGTCATTGAAGTAGAGCAGTTCGGCCATTGCCGTTCGGCCGCGTGTTCCTTTGTTAAAGCAATCGGGGCAGCCGACACTCTTATACACTTGCCTGTCGTACATCTCCGACGGATGCGGATCGACGATTTTGCATCGCTCGCATAGTTTTTTGATGAGCGCCTGGGCCAATATGAGATTCAACCCGGTCGAAAGATTTTCCCTCGGCAACCCGAGCTGGAACATTCTGGAGAGTGTGTCCTCAACGCTCGCGGCGTGAAATGTCGACAGGACGAGATGGCCCGTGAGAGCGGCGTTGATCGCGACCGATGCGTGCTCGCCCGAACGCAGCTCACCGATGCCGATAATGTCCGGATCGGCGCGGAGGCACGAATAAAATGCGTCCCACCACGTAAACGGAGTATTCGGACGCAGGCTCATTTGGGTGCGATAGGGCGACCGGATCTCGATCGGCTCACCGATCTCAATAATCTTGAAACCATCGGTTTCTTCGAGGGCGGCGTAGATCGCTTCGAGCGTATTGGTCTTTCCCGAACCGGTCGCACCCGTCACGATCAGGATCCCGCGTTTTTGCGTATAAGCCGCTTTCAGATCGGCGATCTGCCGCGGTAAAAACCCGACCTCGTTGATGTCGCGGATCGGTTTAAGCTGCGATCGAAGCACAATCGACGGAGCGTACAAGGTCGGCTGCGAGACAAAGCGAAGTTCGACCTCGGCCGCGTGTCCGTCGCGAAGCGCACGAACCTTGACGGTCGAGTCAATATCTTTGAATTTCATCTGCGTGGCGTCTTTGCCGGATGTCTCGGCCATCCCCATGCAGAGCTGCTTGATCTTAACAAACGGAATATTGTCCCACCGTACGAACATTTCGCTGTCGTAGCGAAAGCGAATGCGGCCGTTGGGCTGACCTGCTTCGATATGCATATCGCTCGAACCCGATCGGAGAAATTCCATCAAGATCAAACGAATGAATTCCTGGGTGGTCAGCTCGGCTTCATTGCGCCGAATGTTGAGTTCGTATTCCTCGTTGTCCGTGAGGTCGATCCATTCTTCGTTTGCATCGGCTAGATCCGCTTCGCTCGCGGCATGCGTTGCATAGGCCTCTTCAGCCGAGAAAAAGCTTTTACCTTCGCCCCAGTTCTTAGTTTTTTGCGACTGTTTTTTCTGTTGATGCTCGAGCACAGCCGACTGCGTTCGATCATCGTAGATGTGCGAGTACAGGTAATCGAAAAATGAATCTTCGAGCTCGACAAACTTTACGTTGAAAGGGCTGACGCGAAGGGCGTGAACAACGCCATTGCGGTGATCACCATTTCGCACCTGTACTAACCCAACCTCGAATTGCGCTGAGTCGAACGAACCGCTCCAGACATTCAGAACGATCGCTCGATAACGGCTCGACGATTCACGATTGAGATACTCGGAGAGCTTCTGTAGATCGCTGATGCTGTACTTTTTCTCGAGCCCGGGTTCCGTGACAAGTGAGAAATTGACCGGGGCCTGGTTACGCGATCCGTCGATCCCGACGCGCTCGTCGTGATTCATCACTGGCGACTCGTCGATTGGGTTTTCGATCAATTCAACGAAACCTTCGTCTTTTATCTCCTCGCTGGACATATGAAAACAAATTACATTCTTATGACGGAGCGACCGGCTCCTTATTGCGAAAGTCACGGCCGCAACCGAAACATTCTAGTTATCTTTTTTCGGCGGAACGACCGCCTTTGGCTCGCCCTTAATGGATCGTTCGAGCTGCTCCGGCGTGAGAGACGGCGGACTCGTTGTCGCACCCGGAACAGTAACGGGCTCGATGGCATCGCCGTAAGGAATGACCGAGACCGAGATCGCGAAATACAAACGGTTGATCCGCGTGTCGCGAACTCGTCGTTTGAACAATTCACCGATGATCGGGATATCGCCGAGCCCCGGTGTCTTATAAACGGTCTTACTGTCCTGATCGACCGTAAATCCGCCGAGGATCGCAGTCTTGTCCTCACCCAAAAGAAGCTGGGTCTGGACAGATCTTTTGCTGATCGCCGGGACCCCGCGTGCGGTCACCGATGAATCAATGTCGTTTGCCGCCAAACGCATATCAAGCGTCACGGCAATTGGATTTCCGTCATCGTCGTCGATGACGTACGGGGTCACCGCCAGATTATTCGAGGCATCGACGAAGGTGACGGTACCGACACCGCCAAGTGAGCTGTCGATGACGATCGGAAGCTGTCGTCCGACTTCGAGCGTCGTGCACAATCCATCCAAGACAGTGGCGAACGGACGGGATTTGACCGAGATCACACCATTCTGTTGAAGCGCCGTTGCCTGAACATTGAAATCAAACGTGCCAATGATCGCCGAAAAATCGAACAGAGTGCCGGACGTGCCGATCGTATGACCGAATACTCCGCCGGTCGGATTGTCGTTCCCATTTCCGCCGAGGATCGTCGTCTGTACGCCTATGTCGCGAAGCCGGTCCTGATTTGCGGAGTATACGAGTCCCTTTATAACAACCTGGAATGGCGGGCGATCAGCCCGCGATATGATCTCGTCGATCAAAGCATGTTCGTCTGGGGTCGCTCTTATGACAAGAATGTTCCGGCCCGGGATCTGAGTTACAAAACGATTGGTTCTCTTCTCTTCGGTCTGCTGACCGCCGCCGCCTTGATTGCCGCCGACGCTGCTCTGATTCATCGATCGAATCCCGAGTATTTTCTCGATCTCGATGATCAACTTATCGAACCGGGAGCTTCCCTGTTGTGCTGCGGTTTCGCCATTCTGGCCACCGCCTCCGACCCCTGAGCCGCCTCCGCTGCAACCGCCCTGTCCGCCAGAGCCCTGGCTTCTTCCGGCGAGGTCAACGGTGCCGCCCGACGTTCGCTGCAGGAATTTAAGCTTTAGAAATCTGGTCGTAACATCTGCTCCATCCTGAAGCTTAGGCAGATCACTATTCTGAATGAGCTCGATCGTGTTGTTAGTGATGCACCGCGCTCGAACTCCGGATACGAAGAGCTGTGAGCGGAGCAGTACGTTCCACGGGATGCTGCCGGTTTTTATATTGATAGGCAGATCCCGCAGTTTCGGTCCCATCAAAAAATTGATCCCGTAACGGTTATGGATCTGATCGAGCAGCTCATCGAGAGTTAATTCGGTCGTCTGATTGAACGTTATGTCACGGCCGACAAAATTCGGATCGCAGTAATTGCCGTCCGGTACGATCGCATGAGATGGGCCGGGATTCCAGGTCGCGAAAGGGACATCGGTCAAACCTTCCACCGACGGCTGAACGACTTCGTTCCCGGGATCATCGACATCGATGTTCGTTGGTACCGGAGCATCAGCAGACTCGACTGACGGATAAATATCGTCTCGGGGAATCGTCGGCCAAACGCCGACGATCGGGCGCACGTCCGATGTTCGTGCTCCGACGCCGTTCGCGCCCGCGGAGGTTACCGGTTCGACTTTGTCGAAGATGCCGGGCGCCGACGCAGTCACGGCGTAGTCCGCGAAAAAGCTGACCGCGACCAGGATCGCTAATGAAAGTATGATCAATTCTCTAATGCGTTTCATGGTATTGCTCCGCAATTGCTCCGCCCTTTTTCGACCGTCCGACTCCTGTAACCAGTAATAGTGATCTTCAATTCCCTCGCTAATTCGCTAACTGTGAATCGCGGCCGGGTTGGCACGGTTCCGTATTCGAATATGACTTCCTTCGTATTCCGTCTTGATTCGTAAAAACGACTTCCCTTTCATCAAAACCGTTTAGCCATCCGTTGAAGAATCGGGTGCCGACCGGAAAACTAAATGTCTGGCATAGCGAGACCGAAAATAACATCACCTCCGCACCTCGGTCGCCGCCGCTGGCGAACCCGACCGGTACAAGATCTTCAATTGCCAGCACCTCGGCCTCGGGACCTACGAACTCGCCTCGTTTCTGGCTCGCCAGCCAATCGTCGTGTCTTGCCTTGAGGCTATAGACTTCCATGCTCGGTGATTGGCCGATATTCGAAATCGTCCTTTGACCCGGGCCGAATCTCGCGTTAGCGGTTCCACCCGAAACACTCGAACCGGAGGACGCGGACGAGCCCGTTTGAGTCGCCGGTCTCGCATTCGTCGCGAGGACGCTGCCGCTCAAATTTGCACGGTCGACGAAAGGATTCAGCACTTCGCCCGACGCAGGAAGCGCATCGAACGCAAGTGCCTTCGCGAGCTCGGTCTGTATCTTTGGATCAATAACGATTACCGGTGCGGCGATATCTGAATCGGCGGAAGCCTTCCGGCGGTCCGCGATGGTATCAAACATCGTCCATGCCATTGAAAGTATGAGCAAGGCTAGAAATGTGCCGATAAAAACGAGGGCGAGCCGCGTAGATAACCGGTCCCTATATGGAATGGCGGGCTCGAGCGATCTTACTGCTTGCATTAGTTACCGCCCTCCGTCTTGCTGTCGAGTGCGAGCTCGGTCGGTATCGCGGGCATCTCAGCAGGGGGAGGCGCATGATAGGCGACCAACGTGAATCCGGCTGAAACGTCCGACCTTAAAGATACGATCGAGAAATCCCGGACCAGCAATATTCGCGGCATGCGCGAGATGTCGGCAAAGAAATGAACAACTCGCGGATACGGACCAGTCACGATCGCCGGTATCTCGCGCTCGTAAAGTTTTTCTGCGATCGGAGATTTTATCGAGGCTTTCACCGCCGTCAATCCGGTAAGGGTCACGCCGTTGCGCTGCGCCGCCATTTCCACCTGACCGAGGACGTCCGACACCTCTGTTTCTTGCGGTAGAAGAGGTTTGGCTTCGTCGTATAGATCGACGATCTTCTTGAACTCCGCGCGAAACTGCGGCTCGGTCTGAAGCATCCTTTCAGTCTTGGTATTCTCAGTCTCTTTTCGCAGCACTTGCTGTCGATACTCTTCGTTTGACTGGAACCACCCCGCCAACAGGTAGCTGTAGACGAGATAGCCAAATCCGATAGATATCGCCGCCATGACAACAAACGTGATGATCGGACCGTGACGCTCCGACTCGTTAAGAACGACGTCGCCGATTGTGCCGAGGCTGGATTTTTGAACCTTTCTCATAACGCTCGATCGCCCAAACTATTTCGCTGCCGCCGGACTGTTCTGTGCTGCCGGACTCGCCGCGGGTGCTGCCGCCGGCTTTGCTCCCGGTTTTACCGGAGGCGGCGGTGCAAATTCTTCCATGGGAAGATAATTGCCCTTGATACTCCATACGATCACGCCCGGACGCGCCTGGTTTGCCGATAACAACGAGCCCGCCATCACCGGAGCGTTCGGCTGCCCTGCGGCGACCGCCGCGACCGGCGGCCCTTCCTGAACCTCGTACGCAAGATTTCCGAATAGGCGTGAACCGCTCTCGGGCCCGCCCGCAAACTCCATCGACTTCAGGAACGAAGTGACCGCGTCCTTGTTCCGAGCAAAGCCTTTCATCTCGACGGCGCCGGTGGGCAAGAGCTTCATATCGGACACATAAAACGACGGATCCACCGTGTACGGATAATTCGAATTGAGTTGATAAAGCAGGCCAATGCCGACCGGCTGCTGCCTTCTGAGCCTGCTGACTTGCTTTATGAATTCCTGGTACCACTTCAAATTCGCCTCGTACGAATTACGACGATCGAGCGCCGGCTTGAGCTCTTGCGTGCGGGCAGTGGCTTGAGCATCTCGGACACCGGTAACAATTCCGGCGAAGATCAATCCCGCAAGCATCGCCAACAGGACCGCCGCGACGACTGTCGGCGGCGCCAGCACGTTAAAGATCGCGCGGTTGCGTCGCTGCTGCGCGAAGACTTCTGCACTCAAACGACGTTGGTCTTCCTCCGTATCCGCGAGTACCAAAAGGTCGCGGGCAAGATCGGCCGGCGGCAGGATCGCCGCTCCGACCGGTGCAGTGTCGCCGAACGCGAACGACCCGAGAAGCAGACCGCCGACCATCGCTTCGTCCATCGGTGCGTCCAAATGAAATACCTGTATCCCGGTTGTCGATGCGTGCTCCTCGGCGATCGGCGGGATCGTTGCCGAAAGCTGCGGTTCGGAGGCCCAAACGACCTGTGCATAACCGCTGAGCTGAAGCTGCTCGAGTTTCTCCTTCGAAAGCTGCAGCGAGAGCTGGTCGAACGCTTCGCGAACGTACGACTGAAGACGGCTGTCGACGTCAACACCCGGGGCCGCCGCCCCAAACCGCCCATCAATAGAATGTTGGCTCCCCATCTGCGCTATATCCTTTGGCGCGAGGAAGCCGTATTCGCTAAAGAGTCCCGCGGTAGGGCTCCACAAACCGAATCGAAAACCGCTGAGCCCGATCAGGATAAAGGCCGTGACCTCTGATTCTTTTCCAGCGCGTTGGACGAGCTCACCTTCTTTCACGGCCGTCAGGAAATAACGGGCCGTCGTTCTGACGGGCGTCTCGATCGATATGTCTAGTCTGGAAGCGACGCGATCGCCTAAAAGTGTTCGGACTCTTTCGCGCGCCGCCAGAACATGCGCCCGCGGCACTTCGGTCATCGCCACCAACCCGTTCGGAAGTCGTCTGATAACACATGCCGTATCATCCAGCGACGTCTCGAAAAGAGGATGACTGTCCGTTCCAAGCACCACCTGCTGCTCGGCCGTGATCAGCCATTCGACAAGTTCTCGATCGCGCAGCGCAAGACGATCTCCATCTAAGGCGAGAATTCGCGTCCTCTCCGAAAACTCGGTGATCGGTGTTAAGAAATATGTTGAGTTTGAAAGCGGAAGACTGCCCGCCTGACCGCCGCGTCGAAGATTTATCGACTGGGCAAGATTAAAATCCGACGTGAATCTTTCGACTTCAAGCTCCCAGCTTCCCGATTCGTCACGGGTCGTTGGCCATGCGGCAGTGACCCGGCCACCCGAATTCCACGACACGGACAACTGGTCGCGAGATTGCGAAAGGTCGCCGTTATCGGCTCCGCTCAGATCCTGGTTCGCGTTGAACTTATTTCTCATAACGTGAACTCACTGCTTCAATACGCCGGATCGTCGCCCGCGCCTCGAACTCGGGTCTGAGGCCGGATCCCGCTCGGCGTTTCGCGATTCTGTAACCCACCTCCACCGGCGAACGCAGTTTGTGACGCATGTCCGCGGCCAACGAGATCTAACAGCTCTTTCTGATTTGACGAGATCGAGAGTGCCGTCTCGAGAGTGATATCGCGTTTGCGATAAAGGGACGCGAGCGACTGGTTAAGTGTCTGCATCCCAAACTTGTCGCTGCCGGTCTGCATCATCGAATAGATTTTGTGGATCTTGTCCTCACGGATCAGGTTTCTCACCGCCGAGTTCGGTATCAATATTTCCATCGCCATCACACGACCATTTCCTGAACTGTTCGGAAGCAGGGATTGGCACATGATCCCTTCGAGAACGTTCGAAAGTTGAGTTCGGATCTGCGGCTGCTGATTTGCCGGGAACACGTCGATGATGCGGGTGATGGTGGACGAAGCGGTGTTCGTATG
>JBBKXD010000223.1:0-16424 GCA_037969295.1 Pyrinomonadaceae bacterium
GCGGTGAAGAATGTGTCCGCTATTTTTCATCTCGCCGGCAAGGTGTCGCGCAATAACGAAGACGCCGTCGCGATGAACAAGGTTCACGTCGAAGGAACGCGCGTCCTTTGCGAAGCGGCGAAGGAAACCGGCGTGAAAACGATGGTGCTCGCGTCGTCGAGCGGAACGATCGCGGTGAGTGAGGATGACCAGGTCGTAGATGAGACGTTCCCGCAGCCGGTCGAGGTGTTTTCGCGATGGGCGTATTACGCGTCGAAGTATTATCAGGAGCGAGCCGCACTCGAGAACTTCGACGGCGCCGGCAGGAAACTTGTCATTCTGAATCCGTCGCTGCTGCTCGGCCCTGATGACGAGCGCTTGAGTTCCACCAAACCCGTGCTCGATTTTCTTGCTCGCAAGATTCCTTACTCGCCGAGCGGCGGATTGAATTTTGTCGACGCGCGGGACGCGGCGTCGGCTTTTGTGTCTGCTCTGGAGAAGGGAAAACATCAGGAAAAGTATCTGCTAGGTGCGGCCAACATGACGTTTCCTCAGTTTTTTGGACGCTTGGAAAGGTTGAGCGGCATCTCGGCACCGAGGCTGAAGGTTCCGAAAAAGCTGGCGATGGCTGGGTCGACGATGATCGAGTCCGTTTTTAAGAACTGGGGGAAGGCATCGCCGGTCGCGTCGAAAGAGGTCGAGCAGGCAGAATATTTTTGGTACTTCGATTCGTCAAAAGCAGAACAGGAACTGAGTTTCGCCCCGCGCGACCCGCAAGAGACACTGCAGGACACAATCGGATATCTCAGGAAGAACTTTCTGGGTGAGGGAGTCTTTGGTGAATGGTGAATGGTGAATGGTGAATGGTGAATAGTTAATGGTGAATGGTGAATGCTGAATGGTGAATGAAGAAGGGATACCACGGCCGGATTCTTCATTCATCATTCATCATTCACCATTCACCATTAACTATTCACCATTCACCAATCGAAGTCAGACTCCGCAGGCTATTGCAAATTCCTTGATCTTTACCGGCCGGCCTTTTTTCATTTCAAAGGCGCTTGCGAAATCTCCTTCGTAATAAAATCCATATAACACGATCTCCATTTTGCCGTCGCCGTTGAGGTCGGCAATTGCGGAGATATGGTTCTCGGTCGGGGCGCCAAAGTTGATCCTTCGCAGAATAAAGTCGCCCTCTAAAAGGTGGTCCGTGACGGTCTTGCCCGTAACCTTACGAACGATGACAAACGAATAATCGCCTGGCTGGGCGGCGGACGAGAGACCGTTCTTGTAATAGGTTGCGGATAGAACAACTTCTTCAACGCCATCGCCCTCGAGATCGATCCGGAAAGCTTCTTTTATATTTACGACCGGACGGGCAATACCTTTGCGTTTCAACAAATTTGCGACGACGGCTCTGTAGAACGGGCTGGTTGGATCGATGGTCTTCGGCATGCGGGGCATCGGATTCCATTTCGCACTCGAGCCGAGCGCCACGCCATTCTCAGACTTCAGCTCAAACTCCATCCGGGTAAAATCCGGGCACACATCCTCTTGGCGTGCCTTTGTCCCTAGTGTCACCCCGCCTTCTTCCACTCCGTTATGGCCGATAAGAATAAACTCCGTTTCGGGCTTCATTTTCCCTGCGACGCTCGACGGCGCAAGCCACTTGCCGTTCTGCACGCCGCCCATCAAACCGCCCAGTTTTAATTCGACGATTGGGACGACGACGTTCTGCGAACTGACCCCGAGCGGAAGCAGAAAGAGCACAATCGATATGAACAAAAGTTTTCTCATGAGATCTCCGAAGTCGAAGCGGGCGGGCGAGTCCTATTGCCAAGTGTACGGTATGCAAAATAGACGACCAACCCGATGGCTGCCGCTATCAGGATCGGCAGACCCTCTTTTTTGAAGTCCACATTTACCAGAAGCCATCCGATCAATCCAAGCGAGAGGACGGCAGCGAGTATGCCGAGCGGGGCGGAAAACTTAGCCGGCGGAATGTCGCTCCTCTGTCTGAAGATGGGAAGGGCAAGGCATGTCGTTGCGTAGACAAGCAGTCGAGTTATCGCCGCTATTGTCACCGCGGTGAGGAATGTCGTGAAAATAGTTAGCGTGAGCACCACGATTCCGGTAACGATAATGGCAATATACGGCGTCCGATATTTCTTGTGCGTTTTTGAGAACACTTGTGGAATCTCATTTTGCACCGCCATTGCGAAAGGGATTCGTGATGAGGAAAGGAACCCGCCATTCAGATTCCCGAGTACCGAGATCAAAGCGCCCAATGCGATAAATCCTGCGCCAAACGATCCCATGAATTGGCCTGCCGCATCGGCGAGCGGGGTTTTCGACTCCCCAAGTCCGGGCAGCGTACCGATCGCGACGATTTGAATAATGATAAAGAGCACGGCGCAGAAACCGAGCGCCGTGAGCAATGCAAATGGAACGCTCTTCTGCGGATCTTTTGTCTCGCCGGCCGGGATCACCGCGGCCTCGAATCCCATGTACGCGTACATTAGCATCAGCACGGCAGCCGCGAACGCGTCGGTGCCCGGTACGGACGCGAAATCGAAGTTGGCGGGCTGGATAAAGAAGATACCGACAGCTGCGAAGATAAGTAGTGGAACGATCTTACCGACCGTAAATACGTTGGTGACGATCGCGCTCTCCCGGATCCCTAAAAGATTCACGACAGTGATGCCCGCGACGACCGCCGTGATTATCAGGACGCGAAAAATTCCTTCGCTGACGCCGCCGACAAAGAAGCCGAGGTAGGCGAGCATGGCATTACAGTTCGCGGCGAACGTTGCTACGCGCACGATCCAGTACAACCACCCGACCTGGAATCCGATCTCGGGCCCAAAAGCTTCCCGTGCGTAGAGATACATCCCGCCCGTAAGCTGAAACCGGCTCGAAACTTCCGAGAAACATAAAACGATCAATCCGATTATCACGGCGCATGCGATGAACGCCACTAAGCTGAACGTGCCTATGAGTCCGAATACACCGGCCGGCAGAATGAAAATGCCGGTCCCGATCATCGTGTTGATAGCGACGGCGGTGAGGTCCCATCGGCCGAGTCCGCGAACAAGTTTTTCTTCTGTCATTGCTAACTTTAGACGAGTTTCTTTTTGAGATAGGGCTTTTAGTTTATACTCTAAAAATTCTCGTTCAGTAAAGAAAACCAGAGGAAAATTTGATGAGTCAGTTTTTGCGGGTAGTGTTTTGTATTTCGCTGTTGTGTCTCGTGTCAGTTGGACAGAAGTCCCCGAAGGGTATCGAGATCACGGCACCCAGAGGCTATCAGGCGCCTAATGTTCAGGATTCAGCGGAGCTCCGGACCGTCCTCAACGCAGCTATCGGTGAGGTGCTGACTTCATACCCGGCGGCCGGATTCAAGACTGAGGATGTTGCTGCCACGCTGATCGATCTTCGTGATCCCCGGAATCTTCGATGGGCCGATATTAGAGGCGATCAGCCGATCTACCCGGCGAGTGTCGTGAAGATGTTTTATATGGCCGCGCTCCATCAACAGCTTCAGGACGGGAAGATAAAGTTGACTCCGGAACTGACACGCGGCTTGAAGGACATGATCGTCGATTCGTCGAACGAAGCGACACAATATATCCTCGATGTTCTGACCGACACGTCGAGCGGTGCTGAGCTTCCTCAGGCAGCTTTCGACAAATGGCAATACAAACGGAATCGCGTCAATCGATACTTTTCCTCGATGGGATATTCGGGGATAAACGTCAATCAGAAAACTTTCTGCGAAGATGCATACGGCATCGAGCAGCAGACCAGAAAATATAAAGGCGAGAACCGCAACATGCTGACGACAAACGCGACCGCACGCCTGTTAGCCGAGATCGCGCTCGGGCGGATGGTTAACGCCGATCGCAGCCGCCAGATGATGGAGCTGATGCAGCGTGATCCGTTCAAGGAATCGAAAGATGCTGACGATCAGGCAACGGGTTTCTCCGGACGAGCGTTGATAGATAAAAAGCTGACGGGGGCGAGGATCTGGTCGAAAGCTGGTTGGACGAGCAAGTCGCGGCACGATGCCGCGTATGTCGAAACACCGGACGGATCGAAGTTCGTCATCGTCGTATTTACCGAGAATCACGCGACTGATCGCAAACCGATACCAATGATCGTGGCGAACGTCATTGACGGTCTGCGGAAGCGGTGAACGGTAAGCAGTAAGAGGAAAGCAGAAAGCGGAAGGCAGAAGGCAGAAGGCAGAAAGCAGAAGGCAGAAAGCAGAAAGCAGAACACAGAACACTGATCACCGGCCATCTGAACACCAACCACCGAGAGATATGGCAACGTCCAATCCAAACGTTTTAGATTTCAGTCAGGTAGGAGCCGGCGACGTCGCTCTCGTCGGCGGCAAATGCGCGAGCCTCGGGGAGTTGTTTCGCGAATTGACCGGCCAGGGAGTTCGTGCCGTCGACGGTTTTTCCACCACCAGCCACGCCTATCAACTGCTGCTCGAAACCGACGGCCTGCGCGGGCGCCTGAAAAAATTGCTAAAGGGGTTGGACACAAACAACCTTGAAGAGCTCGCGCGTGTCGGTGGCGAGGCCCGGGCGATGATGCTCGATACTCCGTTTCCAAAAGACGTCGAAACCGCGATCCTGGAGTCGTACAAACGCCTTGGCGATCGCATCGGAAAGAAAAACTTCGAGGTCGCGGTCCGCTCGTCGGCTACGGCCGAAGATCTCCCGGACGCCTCCTTTGCCGGACAGCAGGACACGATCCTGAATGTACGCGGCGACCAAAGATTGATCGAAGCGTGTCACGAATGCTATGCGTCGCTTTGGACCGACCGGGCGATCTCGTACCGGACGGCGAAGGGTTTCGATCATTTCGATGTTGCTCTTTCGATCGGCATTCAGCCGATGGTCAGATCGGACATCGCGGCGAGCGGTGTCATGTTTACGCTCGACACCGAGAGCGGTTTTCGTGACGCGGTTGTCATCAATGGCGCGTGGGGTTTGGGTGAAGCCGTCGTACAGGGAATGGCGACACCGGACGAGTGGATCATTTTCAAGCCGACTCTCAAGCAGGGGTTTCGGCCGATCATCACCAGAAAACTCGGGGTTAAGGAAGTAAAGATGGTCTTTGCGGACGACGGAACCGGAACACAAGTTCGGGATGTCGTTGCCACGCAGCGAAACCGATTTTGCCTTGCCGGGTTCGAAGTATTACAACTCGCCCAGTGGGCATGTGCGATCGAGGACCATTATTCAAAGCTCGCCGGCCGTCATCAACCGATGGACATTGAATGGGCGAAAGACGGTATCTCGGGCGAATTGTTCATTCTACAAGCGAGGCCCGAAACCGTTCACGCTCAAAAATCCGAGAACAACTTTATCGAGACCTACGAGCTGACCGGCGGTCACGGAGCTCCGCTCACGTCCGGCGTAGCAGTCGGCGAAAGGATCGGGCACGGCATGGCGCATGTGATGATCGATGCGTCGAAGTTAACGAGTTTTAAGGAAGGCGAGATCCTCGTCACGACGATGACCGATCCGGCCTGGGAGCCGATAATGAAGCGTGCATCGGCGATCGTGACCGAACGCGGAGGCCGCACGTGTCACAGCGCGATCATCAGCCGTGAGCTTGGTATTCCATGTATCGTCGGCACCGGGGACGCGACCGAAAAGGTGAAGAACGGATCGGACATCACGGTCTCGTGCGCCGAGGGCGATGTCGGAAATATTTATTACGGCAAAGTCGATTTTAAGATCAAGAAACACAAGATCACCGACACCGAACGGCCGAGGACACAAGTCATGATGAACGTCGGCGATCCGGATCACGCATTTTCCGTATCCCGTCTGCCGAATGACGGCGTCGGTCTCGCCCGCCTCGAGTTCATTATCAACAATCACATCGGGATTCATCCGATGGCATTGGTCAATTATCCGAATCTCAAACGTCGCGAAGACATCGAGACGATTTCGCGGCGAATCCTGGAGGAAGATCCGAAAGAGTTTTTCGTCCGCTCGCTTGCCGAGGGCATCGGCCGCATCGCCGCCGCATTTTATCCAAAACCGGTGATCGTGCGCATGTCGGATTTTAAATCGAATGAGTACGCGATGCTGATCGGCGGTCGAGAGTTCGAGCCGACGGAAGAGAATCCGATGATCGGTTTCCGCGGAGCGTCGAGATATTACGACGATCGTTACAAAGCGGGCTTCAAGCTTGAATGTCTGGCGTTGCTTCGGGCCCGCGAAGACATGGGACTGACGAATATCACACCAATGATCCCTTTCTGCCGAACGGTCGAGGAAGGTGAGAAGGTCATCGCGCTGATGGCGGAACACGGGCTCGTCCAGGGCGAGAACGGCCTTGAGGTATACGCAATGTGCGAGCTGCCGGCGAACGTCGTTTTTGCCGACGAATTTTTGAAGGTGTTCGACGGTTACTCGATCGGGTCGAACGATCTAACACAGCTCGCGCTCGGGCTCGATCGCGATTCGGAAATGGTCGCGCATCTGTTCGACGAGCGAAACGGAGCCGTCGAGAAAATGGTCGCGATGGCGATCGACGCGGCGATCCGCGCCGGTAAGAAGATCGGTATCTGCGGACAAGCGCCGTCTGATTATCCGGAGTTTGCCGAGTTTCTTGTACAAAAGGGAATAAACTCGATCTCACTCAACCCGGACACCGTCATCCAGACAACGCATCATATTCTCGAAACAGAGAAGGCCCTTGCTGGGACTACGAAGTCGGAACCACCTGCGGTAGCGGGCGGGTTACCATAACCTATTCACATCTGCCGGAAAATATGCTGTAACCGCCCTCTGCCGCAGGCGGTTCTGACCAGATGACCGAACCCGCTGACATCTTCATCCCCATCGATTTTCGGAAACGATTCCGAACTCAGGCATTCAACGTCTGGGCGATAACCTCAGCAGTCGTGTTCGTCTGGGTCGGCGCGATCATCACCACACCGTTGTTCCTGTCCGAAGGGTTTGCTGCTGCCTCAACGCCGATCTACACATTCTTTAGCTACATCTGCCACCAGATCCCCGAGCGTTCGCTACACATCGCGGGACACCAGATGGCCGTCTGTTCACGCTGCTTTGGAGTATATTTCGGGCTGCTGGTCGGAATCCTGGTTTACCCGCTTTGGCGGCACGTCGATGAGATCGAGGCTATTCCTCGAGTTTGGCTTTTTCTGTCTCTGATACCGATCACAATAGACTGGACCCTGACGGTGTTCGGATTCTGGGAGAATACGCACCTTTCAAGGTTTGTGACGGGTGCGATCCTCGGTGCGGCATGTGCGACATACATCGTCCCGGCACTCGTTGAGATCATCCGCAATTTTTCTTACCGTCGGTTTAATCCTCAATAGCAAAGCCGCCTTTCGGCGGCTTTTTCATGGAAACCAGTTGAATGATAGTTAATTCTGATATTTTGTTGGCAGCGTGTCGATCACGCTCCGTGATAGTAAACCTGATTATAGAAAGTTTACGGACGGCACGCAGACTTTTTTCAGCGTCGAACATTTATTGACTAACGCTCGTAAAAATATCAAAATCTTGGAATCAAAGGTCAACCAATGGATTTTACGAAAAGCGACGCGACGGCAGCGGCAAAGCACGATCTTGTAAATCGGCTCGGTGTTGACCATAGTGTGGTCGAAGAAATTTCGGTGACCGAGAAGGATTTTCCCGATATGTCACTGGGCGCACCGATTGACGGAGAAATGTCGGCCCAGATGATCTCAACCGGTTGGGAGATCAAGTTGGGTGTCGAAAGTGAGACTTACGAATATCGAGCTGACAAATATCAACTCAGGCTTGTCGATTTCGATGGGCAGAATTTCGTGATAGGTAATTAATCTCTCAGAGCGATAGGAGCAGTACGAAATGAATCGCAATAATATTTGGATACACGTAGGCATCGCGGTAGTTCTGATCACACTCGCCGCAGTTTTAGGGCAAATCCGGCTTTGGGAAACTACGCTTCGTTCGGCAATAACTCCGTCAAACGAAACCTTGAGGACCGTTTCGACCTACAGCGACCGCGATAAGCGCAGTATCAGTTCCGAGCCGGAAGTGCTTGTTCATTTCAAGCCTGGCGTATCGCTGGCGCAGATAAAGCAAATCGCCGCTCGTAATAACGATTTGATGGATGATAACTACGAGGCGGTAAAGGGGTGGGTCTCGATCGATGATCTGGACAACGCGGATGCCGACGCGACCGCTAAGCAATACGCCGCGATGTCGGAATTCGTCGACTACGCTGAACCCAACTATGAGATCAGGCTCGATCCGGAAAATTCGGTAGGATCGAAGGATGCGAACTATCGCACAGGGTCTGGTCAACCGAATGACCCCAGGTTTGCGGAACAATGGGCGCTGAATAATCTCGGTAAGAATGGCGGAAAAGAGCTGGCGGACATCGGGGCTTTGCACGCGTGGACGAAAACACAAGGTAGCGAACAGGTAGTCGTTGCGGTTCTGGACAGCGGTGTTGATTATACGCACGAAGATCTCGTGGCGAACATGTGGACACGGCCTGACTCGGTACCCGAATACAACGACGAGGAGCTTGGCAGCTTTGATGACGTCCATGGTTTTGACGCCGACGCGAACGCCGACGATCCGATGGACGACAACGGGCACGGAACCCATTGCGCCGGGATCATCGGTGCCGAAGGCGACAATGCCAAGGGTGTAGTCGGAATTAACTGGAACGTCAGTATCATGCCGTTGAAGTTTTTAGGCCGCGGCGGATTTGGGACGACCAAGAATGCGATCGAGGCGATCAACTATGCCATCGACCGCAAGCAGAAAGGTGTCAACGTTCGCGTGATCAATGCGAGTTGGGGCTCGACGCAGTACTCACGAGCACTGGAAGATGCGATCCGTGCGGCGGGTGAGCAGGGAATTCTTTTCGTTGCGGCTGCTGGAAATAATGGCACCGATAACGACAAGCGGGCGCACTATCCTTCGAACTACAATTTGCCGAACGTGATCAGCGTAGCCGCGTTGGACCGCACGGATTCGATGGCATCATTCTCGAACTTTGGCGTGAAGACCGTCCACATTGCGGCTCCGGGTCGAGAGATCCTCTCGACATGGCTCGGTGACGCGTATCGTGAAGCGTCAGGCACCTCGATGGCGGCTCCGTACGTCTCCGGTGTTGCGGCTTTGATACTGGCCAGTGAGCCGAACCTGTCCGTCGCAAAACTCAGGGAGCGAATTCTCGGATCCGTTGACAAGATCCCTTCACTCGAAAGCAAAGTCGCTAGCGGCGGACGTCTTTGTGCGGCTGACGCTATTGGACTGCGGCACTAAGCTTTTCAATCAATAGAATATTGAGGGCGACGGCAAATATGCGGTCGCCTTTTTCTTTCTACAATCTCGTCAGGTCGTTCAACCAAATGCGCAGGAGCCAGACGAGCTGATAGGAGCCCTGTTTTACAGCCGGAAACCTCTAAAACCTGCTATTTCCCCACTTAGAGCCCAGTTCTTGACAAATCCTGACATTGGCACATTCATTGCACTAAACACTTATGGCGACGCGTATATGCGGAAGGGTTGGAACTAAACCAGCAGCGTCGGCCTTACGAGTAATAATTTAGGAGAAACAAAAAATGAAAGAACTTACAAAAATAGCTACGATGATTGCGTTAGCGCTGGTAGTTCTGGCCCTCCCCTCGATCACGTCGGCTCAGTACCGCGATCGTGACCGCGACGATGACCGCTACGGCCGAAATGACGACAGGTATGGCCGAAACAACGATAATTATGGCAATAGCCGGTACAACCGCAACATTCGCGGAACTATCGAGAATTTGAAAAACCGTGCTCGCGTCTTCGAAAGTCGCCTGGATCGCGTCGACGATCGACGTAACGATCGTTATGGTCGCAACAATAATCGATACGACAATCTCGAGCAGCTTTCAGATCGATTTGCTAACGCGACTAAGGATCTTGCCAGGGCGTACGGCAACGGCCGCAATATGAACAACAGCCGAGACGAAGCACGTCGCGTTCTGGACATCGGTTCACAGATCGATAACGCTCTGCGCAATTCGCGGACTAATCGTAACGCGGTCGGCGAATGGAACCAGATTAGCTACGATCTTCGGGTTCTGGCGGATGCTTATCGCCTGAACTATTCAAATGGAAATCGAAATCGCAACGGCTCGGGTGACTGGAGAAATCGCATCCCCTTTCCGCTTCCGTTCTAATCGATAATAAGAACCACGTAGTTCTTGATAAAGCCCCGGCCGAATACGCCGGGGCTTTTCTGTTTCCGGGGCATTTGAGTTCAGAGTTAATCGAGCTGTATGTTTAGAGAACGAAAACCTTTTATGCTGGGCACACTTTTTCTCGTAGCGACACCGATCGGAAATTTACAGGATCTGACGTTCCGCGCGGTCGAGACGCTGAAGTCGGTGGGTATGATCGCGTGTGAAGACACCCGTCACACCAAAAAACTCCTGACGCATTTCGGGATCTCAAACAAGCTGGTCAGCTATCACGAACACAATGAGGCCGAACGCGCGGAGGAGATGATCGAGCTCCTGCAAAAAGGGATTTCAGTCGCGGTTGTGTCCGACGCCGGAACCCCCGGCATATGCGATCCGGGTTTTCGCTTGGTTAGAAAGGCCATTGAGACTGGCATTGAGGTGGTTTCTGTGCCGGGTGCTGTCGCGTTTGTTAATGCGCTCGCCGCATCTGGTCTGGCTACCGATTCGATCTTTTTCGGAGGATTCCTGCCGTCAAAGAAAGGAGATCGCCGCCGACGTCTTCAGGAGATCGCATCGGTTGCCGCAACACTCGTCTTCTACGAATCACCGCGCCGCATCGCCGCCGCACTGTCGGACGCGTTGGAGATACTTGGCGATCGTCATTCGGTCGTCGCTCGTGAATTAACAAAGCTCCACGAAGAATTTGCACGCGGAAAATTGTCCGAGCTTCACACCAGATTTTCTTCAGCTTCGGTCAAAGGAGAGATCGTTCTGCTGATTGACCGGGCTCAGGACGCTCAGGCTGTAGCACCTACGACGATCTCCATCGCCGAGCGGGTCGCCGAACTCGAAGCGGAAGGTGCTGACCGCAAGTCAGCCTTAAAACTGGCCGCAAAACAATTCGGCTTGACGAGATCAGAGGCGTACCGACAAGTGCTTTCCGAAAAAAAATAAAGGCATGTGCCTGGAATGCGAAAAGTGGGCGAGGTGGGCAATTACGTGTTCCGAGTCCAGGACGACAAAAAAAGGCCTTGCGATAAAACGCAAGGCCTCTCGTCATCATTATCATCTCCTCGTTAGCTCAGGGGGCAATTGTTTATCTATCTTCGGGCGAACCGCAAGCTCGGAAACTTCCCACATCGTCAGAAAGATCGTACGTGCGACTCTCTCCATTTTCGCGTAGTCGATCTTGTCCGCTGAATCGCCGGGCCCATGGTAATCCTCATGCACGCCGTCGAACCAAAACGCGATCGGGATGCCGCTCATTGCATAATGGAAATGGTCCGAGCGGAAAAAGAAGCGGTTCGTGTCGGCCGGATCGTCGTAACGATAGTCGTACGTCAGTTTCAAAAAACCGTCGTTCGTTTTTTTCACGACCGACCCCAGCGTGGAGCTCATCATCTCTGAACCGATGACGTAGATCTCGTTCGCACCCGTCAGTTCCTTGTTCCTAGGATTGGTGTCGCCGGGTTTTTTGCTGCGGCCTATCATGTCGATGTTGAGCTGCGCGACAACGTTTTTGAGATCGACGGTCGGAAACTTATTAAAATACTCCGAACCCCACAATCCCTTCTCTTCGCCGGCGTGCCATACGAAAAGAATCGATCGTCGCGGACGCAGTTTCGATTTCGCGAGTGCCTCGGCGATCGAAAGAACGGCGACGGTTCCCGAGCCGTCATCGTCGGCTCCGTTCCAGATCTTGTCTTCGCCGGGTGCGTTCGGATTCATCCCGACATGATCGTAATGCGCGCCGACGGCGACCATCTCTTTCTTCAGGACAGGATCGTGGCCTTCCCAAAGAGCAACGACGTTCTGGGTCCACTTTACGTCTGTCCGGCTCATTGTCGTCATCGAGACAGTTTTGTTGATGGCGAACGGCGTGGGCGAATCTTTGCCCGCGGGAGCACCCGCAAAGATCGCGTCTGCGACGGAGTTTGAAACTACGGCGACAGGCAGCTTACTCGTTTCATCCCGGGCGTTGTCACGGAGCTTTTTCGGGTACATGGAGCCTCGCGAAAAGAACTGTCGCATCTGTCCCCACCCTGCCTGGAACTGCGGCGAGCCGATCAGAATGATACCCGCAGCGCCGTGCGCGCTTGCATAGGTAACGGGATCGGCCCAATCGGTCCCTTTCGCTCCTGTCAGATCCACCTGCGAAACCCCGGCCGGCATATTCGTAAGAGTGTTCCGGTTGGGAAATCCCTGTCCGAGCAGAACAATTACTTTGCCATTCACATCCACGCCCTCGTAGGCATTGATGTTCTTCGATTTGACGACCCAACCATGACCGGCAAACACCATGAGTGCGTTAGCCGACCCATCATGTCCCGCCATTCGAAAGAAATCCGAGTTCAGATTGAAAGTCTTCCCGTCGATCTGAAGCAGGTTGTTCACCGGATCGACCGACTCGGAGCTGATCTCGATCTTTTGAAAGAATGTGCCATTGTCCCCCGCGGGCTTGAACCGCCAGCGGGAAAGGTTCATTTTCAGGAACTCGGCGGTTGTGTCGAGGCCACGTGACGGGGTGTCGCGGCCTTCCATCGCATCCGATGCGACGAAGTGAAGATAGCTGCTCATCTGATCGGCAGTAATGCCGGCGGCGATCTTCCTCTCGATCGGTGAAATGCGAACAACCTGGCCGAAGCCGGTCGATACAAGCAGAGCCAGTGAAAGTATAAAAGCAAAAAAGTCTCTTCTCATTTTCTCTCCGGAAGGTTTAGTCGATGCCAGTCTCTTGTGTTACGGGGCAATAAAGAAATTGTTTCGTCAGGACCCGACGATACAGATGTTGTTCTTGTTCGCGAGGGCGATCATCCCATCGCGGTCGAAGATCAGCGTTTTGCCGGCCGTCACCGAGAGGCAAGTCGCACCCGCCGCGTTCATCGTTTCGATCGTCGGAACGCCGACCACCGGCACATCGAACCGCATGTCTTGATCGGGCTTGGCAACTTTGACAACGGTCAGCTTTCCTTTGGCGAGTTCGCCCGCGCGTTGTATCGTAGCGTCCGTTCCTTCCATTGCTTCGATCGCGACACATGCTTTTGCGCGGACGACGATCGTCTGTCCGAGATCGAGTCGCGCAATTTCATCGGCGATTTGCAGACCGTATTCGATATTGCTGAGCTCGATGTCGGTTGGTTCGCGTTTTGTCAGGACTCCGTGCGGAGCGAGATCATCCTGCAAAAAATAAGTTGAGTCGAGCAATTCTATTCCTTCGCTTGCCAGTTCATCGGCAACTCCGCCGATCAGGGCATCGGTATTCCGTTTCGGCAAATTCCAAAGCATCTTTAGCATCCGGGCGTCCGGTAGTGAGCCCGAAAAGATCTGAACATGTTTCACTTGCCCGGCCATGATCGCCTTCGTCACGCCGCGGGTTTTGAAATACGAGATCATCTTGCCGAGTTGGCCGATCCCGATCCACATCACGTCGTCGGCAACTTCGTCGATCCGCTTGTCCGTCTCTTCCTTAATGGCGACGATGGAGAGTCTCGCTCCCTGTTTTCTGGCGCCCTCGACGACCAGGAAAGGGAACTGCCCGTTACCGGCAATGAGACCGTAGTTCATGTTGAAAATTTGAAAAGCTTCAGCTCGTCGCCGTTCGGCATTGAAACAAGCCGTTCAAACCGGAAGCCAAGCTTGTTGAGCAGGTTGGACGAGCGCTCATTATTTTGTGTAGCAATCGCGGAAATATTGCAAAGGCCAAGGATGTCGATACCATACGCAAGCATCGCGGTGGCCGACTCCAGCGCATAACCCTGTTTGCGAAATTCTGGTAGAAAGGCAAAGCCAATGTCCGGATCATCCAGCTCTTCCCGTTTTACATAACCGCACGTCCCCATCGCAATTCGGTCATTTTTGAGCTCGACGATATAGTGGCCAAATCCGTTGTCGCCGTAACTCTTAATCGCGACGTTCGAAATGAAACGTTCCGCATCGGCGACTGTTCTGACGCCTTTGTCGCCGATGTATTCCAGATACGCAGGCTCGTTCATAAGCCCGTGAATGAACTTCGCATCGGCGACCGTAATTTTCCGAAGTCTGAGGCGTTCGGTTTCAAGGATCGTCACTTCATCACGTCCTATTCGCTGAAGGGAGCGATCTCGCCGGGACGGCGAAGCATCTTGTTCACTTCGTCAAGATGCATTTCCTCGAGCAATATCATTTCGCGCGCATATTCTTCGAGGGCGACCGATTTGCCTTCCGTAAGCTTTAGCAGCTCGTAATAGGCTTCGAGAGTGGACCGTTCCTGCTCGAGGCTTTCACGGAGGATGTCGCCAATATCGTGTTTGTGCGTCTCAAGCAGCGGCCCGATCTTCAACGAAGGATGTCCGCCGAGCATAGTCACGAATTCTCCTGCCTTATTCGCGTGCATCAGCGACTCGTCTCCGTTGCTCTTTAGCCATGAGACGATCGGAATTCGGTTGTAGCCGAACACCATCAAGGCGTAGTGCGTGTAGCGGACTACGCCTGCCAGCTCCAGTTCCATGATCCGGTTGAGGATCTCGATCGCGTTTTTGTTATCAGTTTCGTTCATTTGGAATGAATAGTATCACGGCTCAGTGATCATCTCGCCTGCTTCGGTCTGCTGCCGTGCATGATAAGAACTTCGGGTCAGCGGCGAAGATTCGACGTGCTTGAAACCCATCGCCTCGCCGATCTTTTTCCACTCAGTAAACTCTTCGGGCGTAACGTACCTTTCGACCGGCAGACGTTTCTCGTACGGCTGAAGATACTGTCCGATCGTCATGATGTCGCACGATGCTTTACGCAGATCGCGCATCAGATCGACAACTTCTTCGAACGTCTCGCCGAGGCCTGCCATGATGCCGCTTTTGGTAAGCATCGATGGCTGCTGTGTGTCGCGCCAATGCGCGGCCCGCGTCAATAGCTCCATCGACTGCTCATAGATCGCGTCGGGACGCACGCGTCTGTACAGTCTCGCGATAGTTTCGGTGTTGTGATTCAGAACATCCGGCCGTGCGCGCAAAACATTATTCAGCGCGTCTTCATCGCCGTTGAAATCAGGGATCAGCACCTCGACCTTGCATTCGGGATTCATCTCGCGAATACGAAAGATTGTCTCTGCCCAGTGCATCGAGCCGCCGTCCGCGAGATCGTCGCGATTAACCGATGTGATGACGGCGTGTTTGAGATCGAGATGCTTGACCGCCTCGGCGACGTGTCGCGGCTCGAGTGGATCGAGATCCATTGGCTTGCCCTTATTTACGGCGCAAAATCCACAGTGTCGCGTGCAGGTGTCGCCACCGAGCATGAACGTAGCTGTCTTGTCTGTCCAGCATTCGAAAATGTTCGGACACTTCGCTTCCTGACAGACGGTGTGAAGATTCAAGCCGCTGATCAGATCAAGGACAGCGTTCTGGTTTCGCGGATCGCCGAGCTTGATCTTCAGCCAATCTGGCTTTTTCAGACGCTCGCGGTTCTTCCGGTTCAGGAAATTCTGGACTAAAACTTTCTCTTCGATCATACGGATGCTGAAGACAATTCTACCATCCCGCGGCCTGAAGTTCACTTGCTACAAACAAATGGATTTAGCGTCGATTTTTGCTGATTGTTTTGGCAGGGAGCTATGCTAATCTAACCCGCAAGTGGTCACACTCACAGAGAATGCCGGATTTTCTCACTACCGCATCATCTCCAAGCTTGGCGCAGGAGGAATGGGTGAGGTGTTTCTCGCCCAGGATATCGAGCTGGAGCGTCGCGTCGCTCTGAAAATACTGCCCGCCGAGCTTGCCGGCGATGACGAGAATATTCGCCGCTTCATTCGCGAAGCCAAAGCGGCATCGGCCCTCAATCATCCGAACATACTGACTATCTATGAGGTAGGTCACGAACAGGGACTGAGATATATCTCGACCGAGTACATTCATGGCGAAACTCTGCGCCATCGAATGCGGCACGAACGTTTTCAACTAGATCTCGCCATCGATACCGCCATTCAGATCGCCGCCGCGCTCAACGCGGCCCACACACACGGCATCGCACACCGCGATATCAAGCCCGAAAACATTATGATCCGCGAGGACGGCCTGGTGAAGGTCCTGGATTTTGGACTCGCCAAGCTCCATGAAAGCGAATCTGAAAAAACCGGTCCCGACGCTTTGACACAGTTTCAGATAAATACCGAGCGGGGGATCGTTATGGGGACCGCTCAGTACCTTTCGCCGGAACAGGCGCGCGGAAAAAAAATAGACGGCCG
>JBBKXD010000224.1:0-15267 GCA_037969295.1 Pyrinomonadaceae bacterium
GTTTGTTATCGAACGGCGGAGTTTGCCTGCCTGATCTGTTACCGTTGTCGCATTTGAATCAATATCGGTCTGCACTTTTCCGGTCGAAGCGGTGTTACTTCCCCACGGGGCGGGCAAAGCGGCTCCGGAGAATGTTTCCACTTCGGCGTGGCGGCCTGTGTTGACCGACAGGCTCCGAGTCCATCCCATTGTCGGTTCGTTGCCAGCGGCGGTCGCGGTTTCGGCGCGGAATGGATTCGAAGTTATCTGATAGCTGTTCGGATTGCCGGTTTGATAACGAACCTCAACCTTGATGCCGTGCGTTTCGTTGTATGGGTCTTCGGTCGCGGCATCCTCAAGCGTACGCGAAAGGCGCACTCGTCCCAATTGATCGTAATGCTGGATGGCGACCCTGTGGCCATCGCCTATGTTTTCAATATCTGCGCGCACCACGACGCGGCGGTTCACATCGTCGTATTCCGTCCGCGTCCACGATTCAAGGGCCGTCCCCGCCGCCGTTCGAACCTTCGTCGGGCGTCCGAGGGCGTCGTATTCCATCGCGGTCGAAACGTTGTTATCAACATCCGTCGACGTCGTGACAAGCCCGGTATAGAAATCGTAGGCAGCCGTCGATGTTCTTGCAATCGAAGTCCCGTATGCAGAGATAGTCTGTGTCGGGTAAAGACCGGTAAACCCGCCGACCGAGCCGTATGTGATCTGCGTTTGAATTCCTCTTGCATCTTCAGTCAAGAGCGGGTTGCCGTAGCTGTCGTAGTCAAGGACTTTTGTGGTCTGCGAATTGGTCGTCGTGAGCGGATTAGAGTAGGCCTGAAATGCACCGTCCTTTTGCGAATCCCAGACTCGCGTCTCCACCGGGTTGCCTTTGTTATCTGCATCATCGTAAAAGAACTCGACTCGTGACGCGGGTGTACCGCTCCCGTCCTGGATCTCGGTCGACTTGATGAGGTTCTTCATCTTCGGAGACGACGGATGGTTGTACGCATAGCTGTTGCTTGTCGTGCTTTCAGCGTCGGCTGCCTGGTTGAAAAACGTGTTTATAGTCTTCCGCCGCAGAACCAAACCACTGGTCGGTAAACCGGTAACTACGTTGCCATTCTTCGGTACAGTGCCATAAGGAACCCAGTCGTATTCTTTGACTTCGAAAACGTTGCCGTTTTTGTCGAACTTGTAGTCTTTGATCGCGGTGAGTGAATTTGCCGAGATTGCGCCAGTGGAATCCGGCAGAGTAGTAAACTCCGTCTTCACATAAGCGTTTGCAGATCCGCCACCCGTTGACGACGGAGGGTTGGGAAATGACGTTGGATCGTACGGCAAGTTGTACGCCCATATGCGCTCGACTCGAGATCCATCCGCGTTTATGGTTCGATACACAAGCCCTGTGTCCCACCACTGAGGGACGTATTGGTTATAAAAAACGTCTTCACTAGTCACCGCACCGTTCGGAGCAGTAATACTATTTCCCCACTTGTTCACCGTGAAGAGCCATGTATCGGTTTTCGGCGTCGACTGGCCGTCGTATTGTTCTGTGTATTCGAGATCCTTTTGGGCCACATGATGCGAGAGAATACTGTCAGCTGTCCCATCATCGTCGGAATATACGTAGTTACTCTTCGCTCCCGTCGGCAGAGTAATACTTTTTATCTCGCCCCACCCGTCCGTATAATCGCCCTGTGTCGGCGGACCTGTATCCCCGTAATAGTCGAAGTTCATTTCCTGGCTTGCCGACTGCGCAGGGAATACGATCTTCTTAACGCAGTTTACGCTGGTGAAAATCGTTGTAGTTTGATAAACACTCGGAGCATTCTGATCCGTCGAAGTCGTATATTCTTTGTGAACCCAACGGTCCTCATTCTGAATGTGCGTCTCCACTATCTCGCCATTAACCCCATTCACCCTGATGACCTGTCCGAGGGAATCGGTATCGAGCTCGATATACCTCCCGAGCTGATCGACGATCCTGTTTCCCCGATGCTCAATAAAATTTCCGTTGCGGTCCGTCATGCGTTGTGTTACCGCAGAATCGTCGGGCGGAGTCGTTTCGACGACAGTGCCGTCGGGAAAGTAGAGCTTCCAGTTGGACGAATCACGGGGCACCAACAATCGCAGACGCGATCCATCCATTGAGATGTAGTTCATACCGCTGGTGATATAGTTCGGGTTCCAATCTTCCTGTGTGTAACAGACGCCGCTACTTGGGTGAGTCAATCTTTGAGCGGTATAAAGTCTGCCATTCGAATCAATGTTCGAGTAACCGTCCGCCGTCACTGGGTATGCTGTTCCGGACGAGTCGGTAGGGATGAAGTTCTTTATGCTTCCGTCCGGCATCTCTACCTCTAACTTCCAACGGTAATTGAGATATTCTACGGGATCGTTAAGACCGCATACATTCGGAGTCTGGAAATTTAGTCGGTCAGTGATTTTAATGTTGTAAGCTGTAAAGAATCGCCAGCCACCGGAGTCGCTCAAACTCACCGTGGTGTATCGATAGTTTGTATTTCCGTACTCGTCTGGACTTCCGTCATCACGCGTAGTTGGATAGGAGTCCCATAATTTGCTGTTGTACTGCAGGCTGATCGAATAGCCTGGACTGCCTCCGCGTCCCGGAGGAAGCGATGCGATCGGAATATTTATGACCATGTTTCCGTTGGTCATGTTCAGCGCATCGATTCCAGAAGTCGCGAATCGGTTCGCCGCCCTAAAGCCCCTGTCGGGACCTTGGGCGAACGTTGCGACCGAGCTCACAAGGACAATCCCAACAGCCGCTATCCAAAAAGTTACCGACTTGATATTGAGCGTTAATCGAAACATATTAATCTCTCTAAGTTCTCAATTGTTAATTCTTAAACCCGGGGACTTGTTATCTCCTGTTCGGCGCTAGCGCCGATAGAAAGCCGGTACGGGAATATCGCCGCTCGTTCCCCACGTGTCGAATCGCGTGGTTGAAGTGGCGCTCTGGAGGATGTACCAGACCCCAGTCGACGGACGCCAGACGGCGACGTCGACTTTCGCGTCGCCGTCGTAATCATTCGGGACGAGTTCGTCGCCCGATGCACCGTACTGTGTCGTGACCGTCAATCCGGTACTGCTCTGCTTGATGTACCACGTCGCGTTGCTCGATCTCCAAGTCGCGAGATCTGCCTTCCCGTCGCCGTCGTAGTCAGCCGGTATGGCCTTGTCTCCAGTCGCACCGTGCGAGTTTGTGTTGGACCCGCTGTTTGAACTGTTTATCGAATAGAAAGTGTGATTTGAATCGCGCCACAGTGCGACATCGGCCCGACCGTCGCCGTCATAATCGGCGGGAATGGGTTTGTCACCACTCGCCCCGTATCCCGTGGTTGTCGTCACCCCCGTCGAACTCGGGTTGATATACCAGACATAGGTCGACGGCCGCCAAACGGCAAGGTCGGTCTTTCCGTCCCCGTCATAGTCGGCCGGAGCAGGAATATCTCCACTTGCCCCGAAGCTTACCGAGTAATACGAACCGTCGCTCGACTTGGTGATCCACCAGGTGCCCGAGCGATAGATCGAGAAGTCAGTCTTTCCGTCACCGTCGAAATCTCCCGGCACTGGAATGTCGCCCGAGGTCCCCCACCCGTATATGGTCTGTTGCGATCCGGTGCCGCCGAGGACATACCAAGTTCCTGATGATGGCCGCCAGACTGCCAAGTCGTAGGGTGGTGATGCATTCGCATTTGCATCCTCGACCGCGAGCAGACGGCTTCCTGCGTAGACGTATTCTTTCGAAAGCTGCGGCGTCGGAGTCGGAAGCGGTGCGGCGAACGGATTCCAGCTACTAGCAGCGTTCTTCGCGAGCGTATTTCCAAACCATCCCGTCTTTTTTCCGGTAAGCGAATCAGTCGACGGAAACCAGTTGTTTTTTGCGAACACTCCAACTGTCAGCAGAGCCACCAGGCCTAGTCCTGCGAAAAACAAGATCCGGTTTCGATTGCGCGTATAGATCGTGGTGTCTGCCGATGTTGAATCGGACGAGATCCCGAGGGACCGGCCATTTCTCCGTGTGAACATACGTCTCCCTTCCCGGTTACCGGGCGAGTTTTTTCTTTATTGCTTCGATTGACTCGGAAAGCTGGAGGGTCTCTAAGAGCGGGAAACTTTTGGGAGTTTCGAGCGGTAGTCGGAACCTTTTACTTAACAGGCAAAGTAGAAAAGCCTTAAGTTATTCGAAACCAGCGGCGAATATGCACTTTCAGTTAATTTGGCTTCGACATCTCCGTAGTTGCTATTGACGCTGTCACGGTTGTCCGGAACAGTTCTAAGGAATAGGTTTCTGACAAAGCGTTTGGACGTCCGAACCTAAAGTTGGCCGGTGCTTACCTTGCTTTCAACCAACCAAAAGCGGAAAATCGGTATCTAAACCGACACAGGACTTCCTTCGTTTCAAGGATTAAATTATGCAAGCCCTCTTTCTGCGATCCGCTCTTCTAGCTTCGTTTCTGCTTATCTTCGCATTCGCGTTTAGTGTTACTTCAATCGCGCAATCTCGGCCGCAGCGGCCCGATCCATCGAAGGGCGAAGGCAAGCGGAACCAGCGTCCGACGCCGAAGACCGAAGAAGAGCTGAAAAAGGAAGAAGAAGAGCGTAAACGCCTTGAAGAGGAAAAGAAAGCTGTCGAGGAGCCGGGCGTTGTTAAGGTAGAAACCGACATCGTCAATGTCGACGCGGTGGTCTTCAACAAAAAGACGGGCCAGATAATCACCGGCCTTAAGAAAGAAAACTTTGCGATATTCGAGAACGGCGTCAAGCAGAGTATCTCGAGCTTTACGACGCCCGAATCGCCGATAACGGTGACGCTGGTTCTGGAATACAGCAAGTGGACCGAAACGTTCGGCAACGCAAGCGGCGGAAATTTCGAGCCGGGCGTTTACGAATCGGTGCGGCCGGTCGCCCAGTTCCTTTCAAAATTCATAAAACCGCCCGACGATTACGCATCGGTCATCGCCTTTGATATACGCCCGACGCCGATCACCGATTTTACTAACGATCCGAACCGCATCAGGCAAACGATCGATTTGCTCCTCAGAAATTCGCCGGCGTTCCGTGAAAACAATCTGTACGATGCACTGAAGTTTGCTCTGATCGGAGGGCGAGGCGATTCTGTCGTACTCGAAAAGTCGGAGGCTCGAACGGCTGTATACGGGGGAATGGTCGACGTCAAATCCAAACGAAAGGCGATCATCCTTGTTGCTTCGGGAATCGACACTTTCAGCAAGATAAACTTCAGCGATATTCGCAAGATCATCCAGGAAGCAGGCGTTCCTATCTATATCATCAGCACCGGTAATCTGTTCTGCAAGAAATACTGCGACCAACTCGACCCGATGAGAGTTATGCCGGGCATGCCCGATCGAATGACGTTCCTTACGGCAAAGAATCAGATGAACACCTTTGCGAAGGAATCCGGCGGTGCCCACTACGAAATGACGTTTCCGGGCGAGATTCCGGGCTACCTAAACAACATTAATGCGTTCCTTCGCAGTCAGTACAGCCTCGCTTACGACATCGAAGTTCCGCATGAAGCGGACAAGAAGTACAAGCTTGAAGTAAGAGTGGATGTTGACGGGGATGGCACTTACGACAACAAGCAGTTCGTTGTACAGCACAGGCCGTTCGTTATTTCTCCGAAAGCAGTGGAGCCGAGATTAAAGAATTAAAGCGGCTTTTGCAGGCGATCTCATCATGATGGGCGAAAGTGACACACTTCGCCCATCATTTATTTTGGACGCATGCAATGCGGGTCTGATACTCTCTTAAATTGCAATTTTTATGAATCGACGCATCGTAGACAGTTACAAAAAGAAGCTCGCCGGTGAAGAAGGTTACACGATCACCCGCGGATCTTCTCTCCGTATAGCCCTTTGCTACCCGAACACGCACTCGATCGGAATGGCGAATCTCGGGCTGCATACGATGTACGAGTTATTCAATCAGATTCCGGACGTTTCGTGCGAACGCGTTTTTCTTCCCGATGCGGACGAGATGCAGGAGTACGACAAGGGACGCACACCGCTTCTCTCACTCGAGACCCAGACGCCGGTTCGCGATTTCGACGTCGTCGCTTTTTCGATCTCGTTCGAGACTGACTACCTCAACATGGCCCGGATGCTTCAGCTTTCCGGGATCCCGGTCTGGGCGGCGGAAAGAAATCATTTTCATCCGCTGATCGTGATGGGCGGCGCGGCATCGTTTCTAAATCCCGAGCCGATCGCGGATTTCACGGACATCATCGCGGTTGGTGAAGGCGAGATCCTCGCGTATCAACTTACCGACGCGATAGTCGAAAACGAAACGAAGGACGACATTCTGCTGGCGCTCGCGAAGATCGGGCGTGGCTTTTACATTCCCTCTTTTTACGACGTTATCTATAACGATGACGGTACCGTCTTCGACTACATACCTAACAAGGAAGGCGTTCCGCGCCGTGTCGGCCGGGCTCTCGCGAGCGTTAATCCAAAGGAAGGGACCCTGCGTCGCGCGATGAAGCGTGGCGAGAAAGAGCTGGCTGATTTTCTTGTTAATCAGGAGATCTTTTGTCCCTCGACATCGATCTGGTCACCCGGAGCAGAGATGGGCGATCGACTTCTGGTTGAAATCTCGCGTGGATGCTCGCAAGGCTGTCGCTTTTGCTGGGCCGGATACAACTACTATCCGCCGCGTGTGGTTCCGGCCAAGGACATCCTCGCCAAAGCCGCGGAGTGGCGTTCGAAAACGAATAAGATCGGACTTGTTTCGACAGCCGTATGCGATCACCCGGAGATCTCGACGATCTTGCGTGAGCTTCGCGCCATGGACTATCGGATTTCAGTTTCGTCGCTGCGACTGGATCAGATCTCGGATGAACTCCTGGACGCGCTTGTCGAGTCCCGCGATCAGCAGATCGCCGTCGCACCCGAGACCGGATCCGACCGTCTGCGCCGCGTGATCAACAAAAATCTTACGAACGACGAGATCGTCGATATTTGCGGTGCGGTTTTCGATCGCGGCATGCTAACCGTAAAGCTCTACATGATGGTCGGGCTCCCGACCGAAACGCAGGAAGATCTGGACGAGATGTTCGTTCTCGTCGAGCGCATCAAGGACCGCATGCTCGAGGCCGGAAAGAAATTTGGCCGCGCCGGAAAGATCATCCCGTCACTTAATGGTTTAGTGCCGAAGCCGAACACACCTCTCCAGTGGGATGCGATCTGTGATGAGAAAGAATTGAAGAAGCGGATCAAATACGTGTGCAAAGGGCTATCGCGGATCCCGAACGTCGACGTGCGGTTCATGTCGGCCCGCATCGCTCACGAACAGGCCCTGTTCTCCTCCGGCGACCGGACGGTCGCAAAGGTTATCGAGCGCGCCGCGATGCTCAAGGGCGATGTGGATCGAGCTCTCCGCGAGACAGGCGTTGATGCTGCGTTTCATACCTCGAGAGATCGTGAGTATGGCGAGTTCCTGCCCTGGTCGATCGTAGATTCGGGACTTTCGTTCGAGTTTCTCAAGACCGAACATGAAAAAGCACGGGAAGCTCTTTCAAGCCTCCCGTGCCCTGCTGTCGAAAAATGTACCACCTGCGGAGTCTGTCCGACCACCTGGCTGGCCGACGCTCCGGAATCTTTGATCCAGATCCAACCGGCGAAGATCCGCGCGGCCCTCGCATCGGCATGAACCCAACTTACTGCTTCAACAAGTAGCCCGTCGGTTTTGCAACGTAATCGAAATCGTAGTTGTACTTATAGAGACCGAACGGCAGCATGTTTATCGGCCGGGAATAGGCGACCCGGGCCTCGACAACGCCGTTCACCGGTTTGATTTCAACGAAAGCATCATCGGGAATGTCGTACTCGTGCGAGGCCCGTCTTATAGACGCGGTGACCGCTTCCATAGGCTTGATGCGCCCCGTTGCTCCCAGACCTCTGACTACCGCCGTGTCCATTTCCTGTTTGAAGCTTGCTCCCTGATAAGCAACGGGAACGTAATTAAATCCTGCGTTCGCGGCGAGCACTAAAACGAGAACCACCAGCACAAACTTTATCGTCGCGCTGCCCCGCTCATCTGTTCGGTCGCAATTTAACTTTTTCATCTTGATAAAACTCCTCAAATGAAAAGAGTAGTTCTCACTTTTGGAAGATCGTTTTGAAGGCTGACGAGATCGCGGATCCGGGTATTTCGACATCCGGGACTATTACCGGTTTGCCAATGCCCCTGATAAGCACCCAATGAAGTGATTTACCTACCCGCTTCTTGTCGTGTTTGAAAGATTCCAGAACCCTTGACCGGTCAATGTCGACGATTGCCGGGAGAACCCCCGCACGACGCACAACATCGTTCAACGAGTTTACTCCATCTTGACCGAGCAATTCAAGATTTTTTGACAGCTCGGCGGCGAACATAATTCCGTACCCGACAGCCTCCCCATGCTTTAAATACTTATAATCAGTGGCCTTTTCTAGTGCGTGAGCAAAAGTGTGCCCGAAATTAAGTATTTTGCGAGATCGAGAGGATATGTCTCCGGGAGACTCAGACTCGTCATTTTGAACGATTTTGGCCTTGAACCTGACTTGTTCGCTGATCAGACTGATAAGATCCGGCACGAGCTGCTCGTACTTTGAAGCGCGGCGAAAATCGCCGGGCCTGAAGACTTCGAGAAACTTTGCCGTCTTCTGGAAAAGGGGGCGACCTGAAATTACTCCCTGCTTGATCGCTTCGCAAAAGCCCGCCGTTACCTCTCGCGTCGGAAGCGTCTGCAGCGTATGTGTGTCGATAAGGACTCCCTTTGGTTGATAAAATGAGCCAACAAGATTCTTTCCAAAAGGAGTGTTGACCGCCGTCTTACCTCCAACCGACGAGTCGATCATCGACAGAAGCGTCGTCGGGATCTGCAGCAGATCTATTCCCCGAAGGTGAACCGAAGCGGCAAACCCGGCGAGATCACCAACCACGCCACCGCCGAGAGCGATGACAGCATCGGTCCGGGTGAATCCCTTCTCGCTTAGTGCCCGCAAAGTATTCTCGAGTGTTCGAAGATCCTTAAATCTTTCCCCGTCACCGATCAAATGAACATGTGTTTCAAACCCGCTTTTTCTGAAACTGGTGTCGACCGCCTTACCGAAAAGACCAAACACTTTCCGGTTTGAGACGATCAGCATCCGCCCGGACTCGCGCCCAAGCGTCCGAGCGGACCACTGGCCGACGTCTCTGATGAGCCCCGCTCCGATCTCTATCGAATAAGTGGATTGCGTGCGCGGAATCCTGATTGGAACGATCGTGTTAGCCATCCGAGCATTACTGAAAAAAGAAAAAAGCCGCGAGGTTAAGGCGTATCTCGCGGCAGGATTGATAATGTTGTGCAGGTGAAGCAACGTGGAAGTGCACCGCACCTGCCAATTCGTGGCAACCGTCCTCACCCCGGCTGTCACTGGAAACGGAGGTTCCACCTACCGTTTCGGTGGTCATAATATACAGGCCATCCCATGGGTTTGCAAGAGTTATCTCGCGTTAGGTTAGCCGAGCGAGGCCTTGATAACTTCGGCAAGACTGTTTGCCTGCCGCTCGATCTCGTCCTGGTCCTTTCCCTCGATCATCACGCGGGCGAGGTTCTCAGTTCCCGAATATCGGAGGAGCAGGCGTCCGCTGCCATCGAGTTGACTCTCAATTTCACGAGCTGCCGCGGAGATCGCAGAAACATTTTCAAATGGCTGCTTTTCGCGGACCCTGACGTTTACCAAAACCTGAGGATATTGCGTAAAGCCTTCAAGAAGACGCGAAACCGGCTTCGCATTTAGGTGGATCGCCTCGAGCATAAGAAGCGTCGTCATGATCCCATCGCCCACCAGACTTTCCTTTGGGAAGATGACATGACCCGATTGTTCACCGCCAAGGTCGGAGCCCGTCCTGATGAGCTCATCCAGCACGTACTTGTCTCCAACCGGAGTTCGAACCATTTTCAGCCCGACCGACGTCAAGGCGATCTCTAGCCCGATATTGCTCATCACCGTGGCCACAACCGTATCGTTTGCCAATCCGCCTTTGCCGCGTAAGAACTCGGCCATGATCCAGAGTGTCGCGTCGCCGTCGACGATGTTGCCCTTTTCGTCGACAAACAATGCACGGTCTGCGTCGCCGTCGAATGCGACCCCGAGATCCGCGTTTTCAGTGAGGACTCTTGACTGAAGGTGCTCAAGGTGCAGCGATCCGCAGTCTTTGTTGATGTTCCGTCCGTCGGGCCGATCATTGAACGCGATCACATCGGCACCCAGCCGGCGAAACAGCGGAGGCGCCAGATCAGATGCCGCACCGTTCGCGCAATCGACCGCGAGCTTGAACCCTTCGAGGCGAGGGCCCTTGAACGAGCTGGCAAGATGGTCGGCGTACGCCGCCTGAAAATCGGGAGCCTGAGAATCGTCCACGTCCGATTCATCTGCGACAGCGGAGCCGGAAATCAAACTGCTGCGAATGTCGCTCTCGATGACGCCTTCAATATCCTCACCGACCTTTTTTCCGTCGGGGGCAAAGATCTTTAGGCCGTTGTCTTCGTATGGATTGTGCGAGGCGCTGATTACTACCCCCGCGTCGAATTCGAAATGCCTGGTGACGAAGGCGACACCGGGCGTCGTAATAATTCCCGATGACTTACAGTGTGCACCACCCTCGAGAGCCCCGGCGTGAAACGCTCGTTCGATCCAGTCTCCCGATTCGCGCGTGTCGCGCCCGGTTACGAACCGTGCGGGTCTTCCGAGTTGGGCTTTGTATTGCCGCGACAGTGAGAGGCCAATTGTCTTGACCGTCGACGCATCTAGAGGAAATTTACCCGCGTGTCCGCGGATTCCATCTGTGCCGAACAGTTTTTTCATAGCGAGGTCGAACGAAAGAATCTGTTTATACGGTAATCGGAAGCAAACTAACGCGCAACCGCGCATAACTTATCTTTGTGGTTTACATAAATGAACGTTTTTAATTTGACAACCTTTTTATTAATGAGCGAATCTTTACCTACGCGGGCTTGCCAAAGCTCGCACCACGACGACACCCTTTTTTAGTAGTAAATCACCGGAACAGCTGTCTATGAATACGAAGCTTTTTTGCCTTGCCTTTTTTCTCTATTGCTTTTGCCTCGCGGCGCCAGCTCAATCGGAACTCGAGCCAACACCGACGCCGGTCAAGGTGGTCGTGACCGATTCGATGCCAACGATCAAGCTCACTTCAGCTCCTGTGCCGAGAGTATCACCCACGCCAATAATCGTCGGCTCGTCGGAGACAGTTTCGGGCCCGTCGGCGACGTTGGAAAGTGCATCCGTACCTGTTACGAACACGGCGAAGGCTTCGAGTTCTGCTCGTACGCTGAGCTTTGGCCAAATGAAGAGCAGGATCGCCGAAGCTAAGCGTTACATGCAGTCGCGACCATTGGCGACCGCATTGACTGAGGGGACCGTGCCGACCGATTTTGTAAGAGTTGCGTTCCAGGATTGGAAAAATGAACGTATCGATTACGTCGTCCTAAGCAAAGAAGCCTTTCTTTCGATCGCAAGTGAGAAGCTTGTTTCGTCGGAGAACGGCCGCAGTCTGCGGGTTCGAACGATCCGGGGGAACGGCGTGAACACCCCGATCGTGATCGTCGACGACTCGGGCGAAACACATCTACCGCTACTGGTGCAGTACCCGGTGGTCCGGGACGGCAAGTATATGGAAACAGCGTATTACATGTCGACACATCCCGGGCTCGGAACTCCGGAAGTAGTCAACGCTGGCCGCTACTACGTGCATAACGTTATCGAGATCGCTCGCGACCGCTTAAAAGAAAAGGGGATTTTCATTCAGCCGAAGATCGCAGACATCGCGGAGCGACTCGCGACGGTCGAACATGTCGATCACATGCGTTTTCGAACCGAGCTTCATCAGAATATTTTCAACGACATCTTTACTCTCTACGCCTTGAACGAAGGCCAGACCTACAGGTATTCCGTCAGCTCTGCCGGTGCGGGTGGAATGGTCCAGATGATCCCGTCAACTTATCGAATGGTTCGATCGTGGCATCCGAACGTGCCGCTGATCCCGGACTTTGTCGAGGGTATGCGCAATCATGTAAACGCAACGCAGGCCATGCTTCTGTACATGCAGCGAACATGGAACGACCTGACGGCGAGCCCGACAGTCGCGAATGCGTTCTCAAACGGTGTCGCGACGCAGGAACAGTTGATGGCAGCGGGTTACAATTCAAATCCCGCGCGGCTGGCGGGCTATATCAATCGAGGCGGTGAAAACTGGACGACCTTGATACCACGAGAGACCAAGGTCTATCTGCAGATCTATGATTCGCTCGAAAAGAACGTCACGATGACTCCGCGGACGCGATAAAAGTTAGGAAAACGATAAGAGCGGGCGGCCATTGTGCCGCCTTTTCTTATTCGTCTGGAACGCGGCTGGCCGCGATCTGGTCTTCGAACTTGGCAACCTCGGCCCGAACTTCGTCGAAGGTCTTTGTCACCAGGATCTCACCCAGAAAGAAAGGATCGTTCGTGATCTCCAGAATCCCGAACGGCGGCGGCTCAAAGTTGTCTAGCTCGCCTACCGTTTCGAATTCGACGCGGGCGATGTTCAACCCCCAATGCTTTCCCAGGAAAACGTCGAACGCAAAAGTTCGTCGATCGAACTCATGAAAGTATCGGTTCTTTCGAATCTCAGTCCCTTCGAAAATCTGAAAGTGGGCATATTCGGTGTCGTTAAGATAGATCTCTGAAAACTTTAGACACGACAGATCATCATCGACGGCGGGAAACCGCTGTTGCAGGATACGAGTATACGATCCGGTTTCGGGATGGCGAACCGAACGCAGTCGAAGACGCGTATCCGGGATGTAGTTATCGAAGATCTGTATATGCGCGCTCGCCCGTGTCAGCGGTTCCGGTAGTCCTTCGACAAGAAACGATCGATGTAATTCGGTGCGGTTGGTTTTGTCCATCGTAGTTCGATTTATTATACTTTGGACTTTGATTTTGGACGGATTATGAATATGCAATTTAAGATTTTTCTATCTCTCGTATTTGGCCTGGGAATTCTATCGGCCGCCTGCGGCGGTACGGATACGGCTGTTAATGTCACCAACACAAACGCTGGTAATGCGAACGTAAATAGCCCCGTCGCTAACACGGGTCTTGAAACAACCAAAAAGCCCGAAGCAGCAACGACGAACAACGCGCCGACGCTTGCACCGGTTGTACAGACATATTATGAAGCGCTGAAGAAGAAAGACGACGCACTGCTCAAAAGTGTAATGTCTGCAGATTTCATCAAGTCGGTCGAGGCCGATATGAAGGATGAGAAAAAGACGAGTATCGCAGCCTACATGGCGGAGTTCGATTCGATTCCGGAAAAGCCGGTCGAGATTCGAAATGAAAAGATCGAAGGTAACGATGCGGTCGCGGAAATAAAAGGCGGAGCCTACATCAACTGGACGCCGTTCGCTTTCATCAACGAAGGCGGGAAATGGAAGTTCACCGGCGGCAGTCCAGTCCTGAAATAGTAGGCGGTAGGCGGTAGGCAGAAGGCAGAAAGCGGTCAGCAAGTAAGGACTTTGCCTTCTGCTTTCTGCTTTCTGCCTTCTGCCTTCTGCTTTCTGCCTTCTGCTTTCTGCTTTCTGCTTTCTGCTTTCTGCTTTCTTAAGTGGCGGTTCCTCTCGCTTCCGATGATTGATACGGCGGCAATACTACTCTCGCCGCTTTTTCCTTCTTCAAGCCCAGAGCCCAATCGGCTTGCATCAATGTGTGGATGTCACGCGTTCCTTCGTAGATCACCGCGGCCTTGCAGTTTCGTAAATATCGCTCGACCGGATAATCGTTGATGTAGCCGTTCGCACCGTGGATCTCGATCGCCATCGACGCCGCGGTTTCCGACCGAACTGTCGCTTGCCATTTTGCCAGGCTTGCCGCTCGTGCAGACGGAAGACCCTCGTTCTTCAAATATCCACATCTCAGCCACAACAAATGCGACATCTGGTAGTCGGCTTCCATGTTTGCGATCTTTTGCTTGACGAGCTGAAAGTTTGCGATCGTCTGGCCCTGCACTTCGCGCGTGTTCGCATACGCAACCGACGCATCGCGCGAAGCGCGGATGACTCCAGTCGCTCCCGACGCGACCGTATAACGGCCGTTCTCAAGCGAGAACATCGCGATCTTGAATCCTTCGCCTTCCTGGCCGAGCATGTTCTCTTTCGGAACCCGAACATCCTGAAGTGAAAAGTAACCCGTGTTCCCTGCTTTTATTCCAAGCTTGCCGTGCAGCGTTCCGCTCGAGAATCCCGTCATCGAACGCTCAACGATAAAGCAGCTCATTCCGCTGTGATCGCGCTTTTTCTGCTTCTCGAGATCGGTCCAGCAGAAGAAGAGAAAGTTGTCGGCCACGTCGCCGAGCGAAATCCACATCTTTTCGCCGTTCAGGATCCAGTCGTCGCCGTCGCGTTTTGCGTATGACTTCATTCCGACGACGTCGCTGCCGGCGTTTGGCTCGGTGAGCCCGAACGTCGCAAGCTTTTCACCCTTAGCTTGCGGAACGAGATACTTTTGTTTCTGCTCTTCGGTACCCCAGCTAAAAACGCTGAGCGAATTCAGCCCGACATGCACCGACATCGCGACACGCAGGAATGTGTCGCAAGCCTCGAGTTCTTCGCACACGATGCCAAGCGAGATGTAGTCGAAACCGGCGCCGCCGTACTGTTCAGGAATGCACACACCAAGTAGCCCAAGCTCCGCCATCTTTTCAAAAATGCTTCGTTCAAAATGCGATTTCTCGTCCCACTCTTTGATATACGGAGCAACCTCACCGGCGCAAAACTCGCGCACGGTCTTTTGCAATGCCAGATGTTCTTCGGTCAGTTCAAAATCGATCACGGTTGTTACTTATCCTCGTTAAATTGTTGTGTATGATAAAATTCAGGTCGTAAATCCGAACCAGAAGTTTAGCATTTTCATTTGGCTTCCGCGAAGGCAGTTCGCGCCCCATCTCTATGAAGAAGTCCGTAATCGCTGCATTATTATTGTCACTTTTGCCCTTAGTTTTGCTCGCACAGAACCGTTCGAACGAACCGATTCCCGCGATGCCAAAACTCTTGTCACAACGCGAGCAGATGGACGTGCGCGAAGTGTGGCTCAGGAAACGGCTCGGCACGCTATTGCTGCCGATGATGCAACGGAACGGGATCGACATGTGGATCGTCGTCAACGAGGAGTTCCATTCCGATCCGGTGACCGAGCACATCGTCCCGCCAATCCCAAT
>JBBKXD010000225.1:0-31807 GCA_037969295.1 Pyrinomonadaceae bacterium
CACGCGCTCACTCGTCTGACGTTGCCTGAACTGATCGCGCTTTCGGCGAGAGCAAGATTGTTCGTCGGCAATGACTCCGGGGTCGCACATATAGCTGCGGCCGTCCAGACGCCGAGCGTGGTTATTTTTGGCTCGTCGAACCGGGATCACTGGCGGCCGTGGACTGATGCCCCGAATGAGGTAGTTTTCGAACCGTTTTCATGTCAGCCGTGCCCCGGTCGCGAGTGCAAAGAGTTTGGTGAACCGCGGTGTATCCAGACGCTGGGCACTGAACCGGTCTTTGCGTCGATCGACCGGATATTGAAGCTGCAAGCGTGAACAAAAAGAGAGGCGGGAAAACCCGCCCCCTCGTCTATTCAATTTACCGCAGATTATTTCTTGTTTGAGTTCGACGACATGTTGGTGACCGAATCGTTCGGCTCGACCTTCAGCTCGTTCTTGACGCTCTTGACACCGTCGATGTCTTTAGCAACCTGCTCGGCCTTGGTCTTTTGTGCGGCAGTTTCGACTGTACCCTTTAGAGTCACAACGTCATTGACGACGTCAACATTGATCGTTGACTCGCGAAGATCGCTGGTTCCGAGCAGGGACGCCCGCGTCTTTACCCAGAGCCACATATCATTGGCGCCCTGGCCGATCGTACTGCTTCCCTTCTCGTTCTCGTAGTCAGCCTTATTCTTTTCGTATTCGTCCCGCGTTATGTTCGCGTTCCAACGATTGGTGTTCGCATTTGCATTCACGACGATCGCGCCTGTGTTTGCATTATTTACACCCAAATTTGTGACATTCGCCCGCGAGCTGTTAACGTTGGTTGATGTCGAATCGCCGCAGGCGGCAACTGTTCCCGCAACCGCGACCGCCGCGGCCGCCATTGTAATTAATCGAAATTTCATTTTATTCCTCCGTCTTCTCAAATAAAAGGCCAGTGTAGCGATTGCTTACACATTTTAGTAGCCCGCTAGTATCGAGCAAGAGGCATACCACGTCCGATTCGGCGAAAAAGCCCGTTATCTTTGACACATGTGCCGCCAGCACATATTATTTATAGTTTCGACTCTAGTAGCCGAAGTGTGTCTATATGTTCGAATCGCTGTCGGATAAGCTGAAAAAGACGCTGAAGAATCTGCGTGGTCAGGGCAAACTTACGCCCGAGCACGTTGATGTGGCGTTGCGCGAGATCCGGATGGCGTTGCTCGAAGCCGACGTCAACTACAAAGTTGCGAAGGATTTCGTCGAATCTGTACGTGCTAAGGCTGATGGACAAGAGGTCTGGCAAGGGCTTAATCCGCACGAGCAGGTAGTAAAGCTCGTCTATGACGAGCTTGTAAGCCTGATGGGCGGAACGTCTTCGCGGCTTGTCTTTACAAAGCAGATACCGAACGTCGTGATGGTCGTCGGGCTGCAGGGCTCGGGTAAGACGACTTCGACGGGCAAGATCGCGAAATGGCTCGCGGAAAACCAGGATCGAAAGCCTTTATTGGTTTCTGTCGACGTGTATCGTCCGGCAGCGCGTGAGCAGCTGAAGGTAGTCGCGAACGCGGTAGGCCAGGCGGTCTATCAGAACAAAGAATCGAATGATCCGATGACGCTTGTACGTGGTGCGATGAAGCACGCGCAAGAGGTCGGATACGACACATTGATGATCGACACGGCTGGCCGTCTGCACATAGATGACGAGCTGATGGTCGAACTTGAGCAGATCAAGGCTGAGACAAAGCCGATCGAGGTCTTGTTCGTCGCCGATGCAATGACCGGCCAGGATGCGGTTCGGTCGGCCGAAGTTTTTCACGAACGAGTCGGGATAACCGGCGTCGTTTTGACGAAGATGGATGGCGATGCACGCGGCGGTGCGGCGTTGTCGATCCGTCAGGTTATCGGTCAGCCGGTTAAGTTTGTCGGCGTCGGTGAGAAATACGACGCGATCGAGCCGTTCTATCCGGACCGTATTGCTCAGCGTATCCTTGGCATGGGCGACGTCCTAAGCCTGATCGAGGAAGTCCAGGGGAAGATCAGCGAGGAAGAGGCACAAGCTCAGCTTGCGAAAATGACGCGTAATCAGTTTACGCTCGAAGATTTTCGCAGTCAGCTCGGCCAGTTCAAAAAGCTCGGCTCAATGTCTAAGCTGATGAAGATGCTTCCCGAGCAGATGATGGGCGGCATGCAGATAAGTGATGAGCAATCGGTCGAGGTAGATGCACAGATGAAACGGACCGAAGCGATCATCGATTCGATGACGAAGCTCGAGCGGAACGATCATCGCGTTTTCGACGCCAGCCGCAAAACTCGCGTTGCCCGAGGCTCAGGTTCGACGATAGCCGAAGTTAATCAGCTTCTCCGCCAATACGAGCAGATGCGCAAGATGATGGCGCAAATGAATAAGGGCGGCGGTTTACTGGGCGGACTCGGCAAAAAAATGATGGGCGGTCTCGCCGGCGGATTGGGCGGTATGCTCGGCGGCGGAATGCCGGGACTTGATGGGATGTTAGGAAGCGCTTCAGATCATGGCTCGGACGAATCAAACGGTTCGACAGCCCGGAGCCTGAAGAAGAAGAAGAGACACAAGAAGAGAAAATAGTGACAAGTGACTAGTGAATAGAGAGAACTCGAACTCGTCACTCGTCACTTGTTACTCGTCACTAGAAAATTATGTTAGCAATAAGCTTGATGAGAATTGGTGCGAAGGGCAAACCCTTCTACCGCCTTGTAGTGAAAGAAAAGCGTTCAAAGCGAGACGGCAAGTACCTTGAAAACCTCGGTACGTACGATCCGATGATCGAACCGGCTAAGGTGGACCTGAAGCACGATCGCATTCAATACTGGATCGGCGTCGGTGCTAAACCGACAGAAACGGTTGCGAGTTTGATCAAGAATAATCCGGCGCCGACGGCGGAAGCCCAGGCAGTCTAACGAGTCTAGCGAGTCTTTCGAGTCTGGCGAGTCTAGCGAGTCAACGGTGGCTTGAAGAGGCCGGGACCCGAAAGACTCGACGGACTCGAAAGACTCGATCGACTCAAAGAAATGAAGGAAGCAGTTGAGATAATCGTAAAGGCCCTGGTCGGCGACGCGGATGCTGTCGAGGTTACCGAGCATTCCGACGGAGGAAAGACCGTCAAATTCGGTGTCCGCGTGGCACCCGAAGATTTTGGCCGTCTAATCGGCCGCGAAGGCCGGACGATCAAGGCGATTCGCAGCATCCTTTATTTCGGGGGGCTAAAGCAGGGGAAACGGTTTCACCTCGATCTGGTCGAAGACTAGAGTTCACCTTTTCTCGCGATGGAAGAACTCGTAGCGATCGCGAAGATCATGAAACCCCGCGGACTTCGAGGCGAGGTCGCGGCCGATATTTTGACAGATTTTCCCCAGAGGTTTGAAGGCCTCGAAAATGTTATCGGGGTCTTTGCGGACGGGACGCGGGCCGATTTGAAAATTGAAGACTTCTGGTTTCAGAAAGATCGCATAGTTCTCCGGTTTAAAGGATTCGCTTCGGTCGAAGAGGCGCAGACGCTAAGAGGCGTCGAGATCTGTATCCCCGAATCGTCGGCCGCGAAACTCGAAGAGGGCGAGTTTTTCGACTGGCAGCTCGCGGGATGCGAAGTAGAAACGATCGGAGGCGAAATGATCGGCACAGTGCGTGAACTAATGCGCACCGGCGGAACGGAAATTCTCGTCGTCGAAGATGGAGCACGGGAATATTTGATCCCGTTTGCTGAGTCGATCTGCACGGAAGTTGATATCGAAAGGAAGAAGATCCGGGTCGATCCGCCAGAAGGACTTCTGGAATTTTAGATTTTGGATTTCGGATTTTGGATTGAAAGATCGAAAACTGAAGATCGCAAATCCAAAATGAAAATAGACGTTCTTACAATTTTCCCGGAGTTCTTCGCTCAGGTCTTTGATTTTGGAATAATTCGTCGGGCGAAGCTTGCCGGTATCGTTGAGATCAATATTCACGATATCCGTGAATTCGCGACGGACAAGCATAAGATGGTCGACGACCGGCCGTTTGGCGGTGGTGACGGAATGGTCCTAAAACCTGAACCATTGTTTGCCGCGATTGAAAATTTACTCGGTACGACGGATCGAGACTCTTACGCGGGGGGCACCTTGGTTGTACTGCTTTCGCCGCAGGGCACCCCGCTGCGTCAGTCCGTGGCGAAAGAGCTCGCCGACGAAACCGAACGTCTGGTCGTGATTTGCGGTCGATATGAGGGTGTCGACGAGCGTGTAGCGGAAACACTTGTCACGAACGAGATCTCGATCGGCGACTATGTTCTGTCCGGCGGAGAATCGGCGGCGATAGTATTGGTCGACAGTGTTGTTAGACTGCTGCCGAATGCATTAGGGAGCGACACATCAGCGGAGAACGATTCGTTTTCGGACGGGTTGCTCGATCATCCACATTACACGCGGCCCGCGGAGTTCCGTGGCATGAAAGTGCCGGATGTGCTTTTGAACGGCAATCACGCCGAAATCGAAAACTGGCGTCGCGAAAAGGCCCTGGAAAAGACAAGGTTAAAAAGAAAGGATCTATTGGAAGGAGAAAATGGTGATATGTGAGCGGCAGCGATTGCCGTTGACCTCTGGCCGAAAATAATATGAATCGTTTAGATAATGTCGAGAAGACACAATTGAGAGAGAATATCCCGGCGTTCCAGTCCGGCGATACGGTAAAAGTTCACGTCCGAATTCAGGAAGGCAACAAAGAACGCCTGCAAGTTTTCGAAGGCATAGTCATCGCACGCAAACACGGCGGGGCGCGCGAGAGCATAACCGTACGAAAGGTCAGCTTTGGTGTGGGGGTCGAGCGCATCTTTCCACTTCATGCGACCGTCATCGATCACATCGATGTCGTCCGTCGCGGTAAGGTCCGTCGAGCTAAGCTCTATTATCTTCGAGACCTTCGCGGCAAGGCTGCCCGGATCAAAGAAAAAGACACACGCAACAAGACGGCTAAGGCTTCGAAATAACCAGCGGAGAGTCAAACAATGCGAGACGCGGAAAGAAGCGAGTCTGTCATCGACACAGAATCGCCTGACCGCGTCTCTCTGTTTTCTGACTTTCAGATCACGGGATGCGGCCTTGTTTTTGAGGAACAAGCGTGGGAAGGCGGATTCAAGTTTGTCGCGGGTATTGACGAAGTTGGCCGCGGTTGTCTCGCAGGGCCGGTCGTCGCCGGTGCCTGCATCCTGGATTCCTCGAAAGATCTCCCGAAGGGCTTGAACGACTCGAAGCAGGTCACCGCAAAGCAGCGTGAGGAGATCGCCGCCGAGCTCAAAGAGATATGCCTCGCTTACGCGATCGGTTCCGTGACTCCCGAGGATATTGATCGAATAAATATACTCGAAGCGACCAAACAGGCGATGCGGCTTGCGGTCAGGGGTCTTAGCCCCGAACCGGACTTTCTTTTGATCGACGCACTGGTCCTAAAGGGCGTATCGATCCCTCAAAAATCGATCATTAAAGGCGACTCTATATCCGCATCGATCGCAGCCGCATCAATTCTCGCCAAAACCTATCGCGACGATCTAATGCATACCTACGAATCCGAATTTCCCGGGTACGGATTCGGTGACCATGTCGGTTACGGCACTAAACACCACCTCGATGCCTTAAAAAGGCATGGACCCTGTCCGATCCACCGAAAAACCTTTCGAGGCGTCCTGCAAAAAACAGAGATTTCGCTTGCAATCGTCGACGAATCTGGTTTTAATACCTAGTCTCTCATCCATACAAAAAAGGTTCAGCCGCTTATGCAAAAGAGAATATGCCTAAGCGTCTTATTCAAGCGGTACAACAAAGCGTGCAAAATGGGCGTAAATTTTGCGGGATGCGTGCATTTCGGCGCCCACAAAATATCAAGGTTATTTCGCGGTTTGACTGGTTCTTTCGGCGACCGTCTTTAGCCCTTGGGCTGGAGCTGACCGTAGGTTGGCCGCACTCAAATATAGAAGATTAACTTTTCAGGAGATTCCCCAACATGAATACGTTTAAATCGTCACTTAAGATGGTTACAGTCCTTGCTCTTGTTTTTGCTTTCGTTTCGATCGCCCAGGCCCAGGCCACACGCACATGGGTATCGGGCGTCGGCGACGACGTCAATCCGTGCAGCCGAACAGCTCCCTGCAAAACATTTGCCGGGGCTATCTCGAAGACGGCCACAGGCGGTGAGATAAGTTGCCTCGATCCAGGCGGCTTCGGCGCGGTTACGATCACGAAATCAATCACGATCGATTGTGAAGACACACAGGGGTCTATCCTCTCGGCCGGCACTAACGGGGTGATCGTTAATATTACCGCGGCAACCGATACCAAGAAGTCTTTCAAATTGAGAGGCGTCAGTATCCAGGGAGCCGGAACCGGAATAAACGGCGTCCGAATTCTTGCTGCGAATTCCGTTTTTTTGGACGAAGTCGTTATTGAGGGCGTTACACAACACGGCGTTTCTGTCGAGACAACCAGCGGTTCACCGAAGGTGTTCATTCAGGACACCCACATCCGAAGCGTCAGCGGTAATGGCATCAACACCTTCATTACAGGGGGTGGCGTTCTGCTCACTGTTGCGGGCAGCGAGCTTAAGGCAACCGGCACAGGCTTGAGCCTCAGCAACAACACCGCCGCAACAATTAGCGATTCCATAGTGTCCGGCAATACGACGGGCCTCGTGGCTGCCAACGCAACTCTAGCCGCGTTCAACTGTACGATCGCTCATAACACGACAGGTGTTAGTGCCCTTACCGGAGGAACTATTCGCTTAATGAGCAATCTGGTCACGGGTAACGCGACTGGCCTGAGCCTCGGCGGAGGCAGTATCGTTTCTCATGTGAGCAATGTTTTCCAGGGCAACACGACCGATGGAGCGCCTAGCTCTAGTGTTGTTTTGCAATAGGATCGACCCCGATCTACTTACACGCCCGGTTTGGCACACGTCAATCCGGGCATTTTTTTTGTCCGGCTCACAACCTAAAACGACATCCACTCAGTCGGCTCTTTATGATTTGAGATCGTGATCTTTGTCTGCGATTGAAACAGGGGAGCCCGCATTCTCAACGCAGTTTCGGCCGTGAGCCGTGCAAGATGTGGCTCGTTAGCCCGTTGAGAAAGATGGGCAAGGACTATCTGGGCGGCCGAGCCGTCGAAGTCGTTTGTTAGCCAGTCGGCGAGATCCTCGTTCGAGAGATGACCATGGCGTGACGCGATCCGCTGTTTGAGGTCCCACGTGTAAACCGGACAGGTCCGAAGCATGTCGCGACTGTGGTTCGATTCGATAACGATCGCGTCGCACCCGTCCAGTTTTTCCTTCATGAGCGGGGTGAAGCATCCAAAGTCCGTTAGTGTCGCCACCGTCACACCACCGTTCTTCGCGACGAATCCGAAGTTATCGACAGCATCGTGCGGAACACTGAAAGGCTCAAAGTCTATGTCGCCGATCCTGAATTCCCGGCTGGACTCGATCGCCACGGTACGATCCTTCAAGGCAGCTCGCCGTTTTGAAGATTCGCTGTCGCCGTCCAGGCCGCCGGCCCGCGTCCAGTAATAAGCGTCCTCGGTTTCACACGAGACATAAACAGGACACCGGACCGAGCGCAGCAGCACACGCAATCCCGCGATGTGATCACTATGTTCGTGCGTGACAACGATCGCGTCCAGATCGTCGCATTCGACGCCAACTATCTGCAGCCGTCGAAATATCTCGCGGGCGCTGAGCCCCGCGTCGATTAGGACGTTCGTCGTCTCGGTCGAAATAAGGACCGCGTTGCCTGTCGAGCCGCTGCCGAGTACGGTGAACTTCATACGTCTTTTTTCTGATACCTTGTCCGGAGAGCCTTCGCCATAACGCGGCCAGAGATCGAGTTTGGTACAAGCGTTCCGGCGATCGCTCCAAGATAATTCGCCCAGCCGGATACGACCTTGGTCTTTTTCCGGGCTACCGCTTTCATCGCGGTCTCGACAACGTCTTCGACCGTCTGCTGCCCCTTCACCTGGATCGGCCGTTCGATGTTAGACGCCGCGAAGAAATTTGTTTTCGTTGAGCCCGGACAAAGCGCCAGAATCTCGATCCCGAACGGACGGTTCTCTTCCGCGATCGCTTCGGAAAACGAGGAGACGAATGCTTTGCTCGCGGCATACGTGGCCATGAACGGGATCGGCTGAAAGCCTGCGGCAGAAGAAACGTTAATTATAGTTCCTTGCCGCGCGGCGCGCATCTTTTGAAGATAACGATACGTAAGCGCTACAAGCGCCGAAATATTCAGGTCGATGATCTCTAGCTCTCGTTCGAGATCAAGTTTTGCAAAATCTCCGGACGATCCGAAGCCGGCATTATTTATGAGCCAGTCAATCTCTAATCCGGCCTTTTCCGTTTCGTCAAAGAGCTGAACGTCGGCTTCGAATTCGAGCAGATCGATCGCAAAATATCGGCACATTACCCGATGCTTCGCGGCTAGTTCGTCGCACAGCGCTCGCAGCTTTTCCTCGGAACGAGCAACCAGCACAAGATTGTGTTTCTCGGCCGCGAGCCTCCGCGCAAATGCCTCGCCGATCCCGCTTGATGCTCCGGTAATGAGAGTGTATTTCATGATTCTTCGGTGGCCGTGGTCGGGTACAACGAGTAATAGATGGAGAAAACGCTTCCGACGACTATCACTATCGTACCAGCAGCTCGGATAATTCCCGCGATGACGTTTGTCGAGCCGATGAGGCCGGTTCTGGTCAGGAGGTAATTCCAATCGTGAAAACTGCCTTCGCCGCCGGTGAAACCGCTCGTCAACACAAGCTGCATAACAAACGGCGTCAGACGCATAAACCCAGACATTCAAAATGCTCTGGCCGACCCAGAACAGAACGATTCCGGCCGAATAATATTGATGCCGCCAAACAAAGTAACCGACAAACACACCCGGCAGAAGGACCTGAAAAATTGAGCCGCCCGCTATGCCCGAAAATTCGCCGAATAGCCGAAATACCAGATGACCGGTCTCATGGATCGGCAGGTCCACCAGGTCAAGAAAACTCCCCACCATCGGCTCGTACGCGATCCAAAAAAAGTAGATCGTTAGGATGCCGGCGAAAATGAGCTTTGGAAAATCGGGGCGCATCATCGATCAGCAGAGGTCAAAGAAGCTTCTTCGGGACAACAATAGACTTTAGGACTCGTCAATGAAGAGTTAGGTACCGCCGTTCAGGAATTCGTCTTTCGAGATCGCGTAGAAGGCACACTCTGCGCCGTAATGGACCTCGGCTTTCTCGTACTTCATCCCGAGCTTTTCCATAATGCGCCGGGATGCCAGATTGCCTGTGTGGGCGACAGCAACGATCCGATCAAGTCCGGCGTTCCGAAATCCATGATCAAGCCATGCTTTCGCCGCTTCGGTTCCGATCCCCTTACCCCAAAACTCCTTGATCATGCTGTACCCGACCTCGATCTCATCAGTTCCGTCGAGCGGCTGCAGCCCCGCTGATCCTATCATCTCGCCGCTCGGTTTCCAGATCATCGCACACATCCCGACGCCATGTGATTCGTAACACGACATATAGAATCGTATCCGCTTCGCGAGGGCTTCCGGGTTTTGAAGCTTTGTACCACCGAGAAACTTATTCACGTAAGGATCCGAGCGCTGCTCGATCAACATCGGAAGGTCCTCAAGCGTAAATCGGCGGAACAACAATCGTTCGGATTCGATCATAATGCTGAGCCCAAATCTGTCATAAGATGGGCGGCCTTGGTGTTTATATTATGTAATGAACAAGTAACGAACAGTAAGAGTATCACCGAGTTTAGCCCGGAGGACAAAGGTTATGGAACGCAGAGTTAATACGCGTCGTGATTTTTTGAAGCAGGCATCGCTGGCTTTCGCCTTTCCCCTCGTCTTTAATTGCAAGGTCCAAACGTCCGCCCAGGCTTCGAACGACAAATTACTCGCAGCTTTGCGTGCAAATTCGATCACCGATCCAAGCGTCAGTTGGTGCGGAGCACGAGACGTTCCCGCCGATGTAACCTGGAGAACAAAACTTTCGACTGAGGCGGACAAGGGCGAACGCATATCTATCAGCGGCACAGTCTATAAAGCGGACGGGACGACATTGGCCGCAGGTGCGCTGATCTACTTCTACCACACGGATATTTACGGGCTCTATGGTGTCGCGGGCGAGCATCGTCACGGGCGGTATCGAGGATGGATGCTGACCGATGAGAAGGGTCGATACGAATTCGAGACGATATTGCCCGCCTCTTATCCGAACTCGACTATCGCCAAACATATCCATATGACTTTGACGACGCTCGAAAAGAAAGAAGAATCAGTGGACTCCATACTCTTCGAAGGAGACCGCTATCTGACATCGCGGGATCGCGAGATACGTCGCGGAGGATTCGATCCGGTATTAAAGCTGCTCAGGGGCAGCGACGATGTCACCCGAGGCGTTCGCGATATTCGTCTATGGATATAAGCGGAAGATGTGCCACTTGCCGTCATTCAGCTCGTAACAGATGCGATCGTGAAGGCGGCTCGGACGTCCCTGCCAGAACTCGAAGCGCGATGGAACGATCCGAAACCCGCCCCAGAATTCCGGGCATGGAATATCGCCGCCGTCGAATCGCTTTTTTACTGTCGCGAATTCCTGTTCAAGCTCGGACCTGTCCGACAACTCGGAACTCTGCTTCGAAGCCCACGCACCTAACTTGCTTGCAACCGGCCGTGATGCGAAGTACGTTTCTGATTCCTCACGCGAAGTCCTTTCCGCAACGCCACGGACATGTATCTGACGTTCCAGCTCCGGCCAAAAGAATGTCATTGCTACGCGACTTTCGTGCGCCATGTCACGGGCCTTCTTGCTTGTGTAGTTTGTGAAGAATACAAGGCCGTGCTCGTCGAAACCTTTCAACAGGACCACACGTGATGACGGATCTCCTTCGATCCCGACGGTCGAGAGCACGAATGCGCTCGGCTCGGATGGTTCCGAAGCGAGGTACTCGTCGAACCAGTTCGCAAACTGCGCGAACGGATCAGCCGCGACCGCACTCTCTGTCAGCTCTTGCAGAGAATAATCACGTCTCAGATCACCCAGACTCTTCTCCATTTAGGTGCTCAAATCAGATGGACAAAAAGACCGTCTTTTAACTTCGGCTCGAACCACGTGGATTTCGGCGGCATTATCCCGTCCATATCCGAGACCGCGAACAAGTCTTCCATGGTCGTCGGAAAGAGTGAGAACGCCACTTGCGCCGATCCATTATCGACTCGCCGCTCCAGTTCCTCCACGCCGCGGATGCCGCCGACGAACTCGATCCTCTCATCTGTCGTCGGATCGTTAATTCCCAGAATCGGCCCGAGCACGTAGTTTTGCAGGATGCTGACATCAAGACGCTCGACGGGGTCGGGTTCGCGAATATAGTTGACGGCAAATCTCAGCGTGCGCCATTGTTTCTCGAGATAAAGACAGATCTCGCCGTGGTTTTCCGGCACTTTCTGACCGTCATCAACGACAACAAAATTCTCCTGAATGCGACTTAGAAACTCCGCAGGCTCCAAGCCGTTAAGGTCGTGGACGACACGGTTGTAGGCGAGGATCCGAAGATCCTCGGCCGGAAAAAGACCGGCGAGGACAAAGTTGTATTCTTCATCTCCGGTAGGCGATGGATTCGTCTGCTGCAGGTGCTTGCGCGCCAGGCTGGCGCTTTCCAAACGATGGTGGCCATCGGCGACGTAAAGTGACGGAACGTCAGAAAATGCGTCAACCAGATCCTGAGCATCCGTTGTCTTCCAAACCGTCTGGCGAATAGAACCGTCGCACGGAAAATCATATAAGGGCGGACCGCTTGTTACATCACGGATCACTCTGTCGATCCGATCGGTCCGGCGAAAGGCGATCAAGATCAGGCCTGTCTGGGCACGAACGGCCAGCATGTGATCGGTGCGGTCCTCAACCTTATCGGGTCGGGTCTTTTCATGCTTTTTGATTATGCCGTCCTCGTAATCGTCGATTGCCAGACAGCCCACTATGCCGGTCTGTGTGTGGCCGTTGCTGGACAGCCGGTAGACGTAAAAGGCAGGCTCCGGATCCGAAACAAAAACATCGCGATCGAGAAATTGTTGCAGGTTCGTCTTCGCGCGTTCCAGAACATGTTCGTTGGCGGGAGAGCGGTCACCATTAAACTCGGCTTCGGCCCGCGTCACGCGCAAAAAACTTTCCGGATTATCTTCGATAAAGTCGCGCACTTCGCTTTCCTGTGCGACATCGTAAGGAACGCACGACACTTGTTTGGCTTTTTCTACAGCGGGCCGAACAGCCCGGAAAGGTCGAATTATCGACAACGGAATTCTCCTGAATTATCTGAAAACTGGTGAACGGCGAGCTAATTGGATCATAACTGCGGCTGCTTGCCCTGATTGATTATTTCGTCGACCTGCTGATTGTTCTGCTCGAAGTCCTGCATCTGCCTGTCCGCATATCCCTTTTTGTCTATCTTCCACTCGTCGTCTTCGCGGACAAACGGCACGGTTTCCCACGATCCGAACGAATTTTTTACTTCGAGCGTCGCTTTTTCGCCTTCGATCTTTTGATCGCGGAATTCGACGGTCTTCTGCCCCTCGGTGAACAAGGTTTCGCGCCTAACGATGTCATCCAACGTCACGTTCTGTGCCTTTGCCTCCTGCTCGTGCATCTTTATGCTCTCGGCGGACAGCAGCATCTTCATCTTCGTCGTATCTTTTTGCTTCACCGCGTTGACGTACGATTTAAAAGCCTCGACAGGCGTGTCGGGCTTTGACTCGCCGGCGCATGAGACAATGAGGACGGCAATCGAAAAAAAGAAACTTAGGGACAGGAAACGCATAGTTCGACACTTTGCAATTCGCGTTGGTAACGCATTAAAACAAAAAGTATATCCTAATGAAGGAACAGGAGAAACGAGTGGAGCGCAAAAAAATGACAGCTGCGGAGGTCGAAAGCGGTGTCGCCTCAACGAACGATTGGCGATTAGACAACGACTTCTTATTCAAACGATTTGAGTTCGCAAATTTCGCTGAAAGCCTCGCTTTCGTGAATCGGGTCGGCGAAATCGCCGAGGCCGCCGACCACCATCCCGACATTACATTCGGCTGGGGCTATGCGGAGCTGCGGACCACGACGCATGATCGCGACGGAGTGACCGACGTAGACTTTGCTCTTGTAAAGAAGATCGACAGTCTCGATGAAGGGAAGTCCTAACCTGCGTCCGTGCACGGAATCGGCAGATCTTTCTGGACGCTTATTTCCGCATCGCCGAATTTCGATTCCATAAAATCGAAGTTCTCGGTCGCCTCGGCAACACCGTACAGGCATTGCTCGCCCCGTCGGTATGTAAATGTCGCAAATACTCTCCGGGTCTTCGACATCGATAACCCGAACGAGCCGAATTCCTGCCAATCGTCGCCAGAAAAGTAGAGTTTCTCCGGTCTGATGTTATCCGCCGCAAGTTTCTCCGTTATCCGGGCTTTCACCGCTTCGTTGAAGAATGTTCCGGCGACGGGCATCTTCGTAAGGTCCGTGGTCCCCCGCAGAATTATCGAGTCATAATCGGCGTCCATCTTCTTGTACTTCGCAGGTCCGCCAACGAGATCGAGCGTCACGGGAGCGCTTGCCAGATTGGCGGTCAATGGACGCGGCCTCGAGACCGTATTCGTCAGGCGAAGTTCGTTATTCCATACGCCGGCGTTGGCGGCTCCGGACGTCATCAGGAAAACGGGTATCGACTTGTTTCTTCCGAACAGTCCAGGGGCGAGGTTGATCTTGAGCTCCGTCGCCGGCAGATCTTCCTTATTGAAATGGATCGAGTACTGATTCTGTGCCGTGATGTCGCCGCGGGGCCCGACCTCGGCGAATAGTGTATATCGAAGTCTTTCCCGATCGTCCGCGTCCCTCGTTGTGAGAACGTAGTCTCCGAGTTTGCTCTTGAACTTTATGTAGAGCCAAAGCGGCTCGCCGTCCGTGATCTTTCTGGCTTCAGCCGTTTTCGCCTCGGCAAACGTTTTGTGCTCGGCCTTGCTCAAGACCATCTGTACGTCGACGTTCATGACGGCCGGCTTCGGCACGGGCAGGTTCCCCGCCTCGTTTAGCTGTCGGTCGTGCTCGCGATCTTTCGACGCCTTTATCGACTGATCCATCCGCTGCCGCTGTTTGTCCATTTGAGGAAACTGCGAAAAAACCGCGCCCACGCTGGCAGCCATTATTAGTCCGATGATAAGTGCTCTGTTCACGCTAAAAACCTCGCTCTACGTCGTAATCTCACGTTTTGATGCTGTAATTATAACGTCTGGACGCCATAATCTTAAGTCATTGCAAGAACGAGGGCGAACGAGCGGTAAACGAAATAACGCAGCATTACTCAGATCCGGCTCAATTGCTTGTGAATTGCAATTTCGCTAGAATCGTTGATTCAATCGGTTAGTAATATTCAAACTTATGTCTAATGTACCTATTACAGTTGCGCACGGCGACGGCATCGGGCCGGAGATCATGGAAGCGACGCTGCATATTTTAAAAGAAGCCGGTGCGCGGATCGATATCGAAACGATCGACATCGGCGAAAAGGTCTATTTATCGGGCAATTCGGCGGGAATTGCACCGGAATCATGGGATAGCCTGCGTCGGACGAAGGTCTTTCTGAAGGCGCCGATCACAACGCCGCAAGGCAGCGGTTTCAAATCGCTGAATGTTACGGTTCGCAAGACGTTGGGCCTCTATGCCAATGTCCGCCCGTGCGTTTCGTATCACCCGTTCGTCGATACGAAACATCCGGTGATGGATGTCGTCATCGTTCGCGAGAACGAAGAGGACACGTATGCGGGCATTGAGTACCGGCAGACGGACATGGTTGAGTTGTGTTTGAAACTCATATCGCGGCCGGGGTGTGAAAAGATCGTTCGCTACGCGTTCGAGTACGCGATGCTTAACAACCGCAAGAAGATCACCTGCTTTATGAAAGACAACATCATGAAGCAAACCGACGGTTTGTTTCATAGGGTCTTTGATGAAATTGCGGCAGAGTATCCGTCCATCGAATCCGACCACTGGATCGTGGACATCGGCGCGGCAAAAATGGCGGACACGCCCGAAAATTTCGATGTCATCGTCATGCCGAATCTTTACGGCGATATTCTCTCGGACGTCGCGGCTCAAATCGCGGGTTCCGTGGGTTTGGCGGGTTCGGCGAACATCGGCGAGAGAATCTCGATGTTCGAGGCGATACACGGTTCGGCTCCGCGACGTGCTGGACAGAATCTGGCGAATCCGTCGGGGCTTTTCCTCGGCTCGATCTTGATGCTCGTGCATATCAACCAGCCCGACATCGCCGAACGTGCGCACAACGCGTGGCTCCGAACTATCGAAGACGGCGTTCATACATACGATATTTTTAAGGAAGGCGTATCAAAGGAAAAGGTCGGAACAAGCGAATTTGCACAGGCGGTCGTCGATCGCCTTGGTCAAGAGCCCGAAACCCTCAAGCCGGTCGAATACAAAAAGGTCGAAGAGATCCCCGAAGCCGATCGCAAACCGATCTACTCGATCCGCGAGCCGCAGAAAAAGGACCTGGTCGGCGTGGACGTTTTTATTAATTGGTGGAACGGGAAATTTTACGGTGCCGCCAACGAACTCGGAGAACAGATCGAAAAACTAAATGGCGGCGGCTTGAAACTCGTAATGATTTCCAACCGCGGAACAAAGGTTTATCCGGGAGGATTTTCCGACACGTTCTGCGTCGATCATTGGCGCTGCCGCTTTATGTCCGACAATGAAAACCAGGTAATTGCACACGGCCAGGTCATCGATCTGCTTTCCCGATATGAAGCCGCCGGTCTGGACTTTATCAAGACCGAACATCTCTACAATTTCGACGGAATGCCGGGCTATTCGCTCGGACAGGGACAGTAGAAGACCGATAGAGAGGTGTTCCGACAGGTACACAGCGGCGATTTCAAGTTTTACGGGTCGTTGGGGCGATAAATAGTCCGGCAAATGGCGACGGCCTCAGCTCCAGGGATCGCGAACCGCGGCGTGAAAGTTTATCCGGGAGGACAGCCCGACACATTCACTGTCGATCACTGGCGATGCAGGTTTATCGCCGATGCAGGCGAAGGCTCCGCGGTAACTCACGCACAACTGATCTCGCTGCTGCAGCGTCTGGATGCGGCCGGGCTTTATGTGATCAAGACCGAGAATCTTTATAACTTCGACGGCGTGAAAGGATATTCGGCGTAGAAACCAAAACTCCCCTCCTTACGAAGGAGGGGTGGCAGCGGCTTCCGGTGACGGGGTGGTTCTCTTGCTCACTCCTTGCAGCGGGATTTGCTGACAGAGTTCGAAAGATGAATCTGAGCACCCTCGCAAAAAGGTATTTGACGATCGCGGTCGTGATGATCTTTTCTGCCCCGCTTGCGATGGCTCAGGCTAAACCTTCTGCGAGGGAGATCTTCCGCGACTCGGACGGCAATTTCGTCTCAAATAACGAATTCGTCGATATCCGAATGGCGAACTCGAACTATCCCGACGCGACGATCATTCGGATCCTCGACGATGGAGTAAAAGAGTTCCGCCTCCAGAAGATTCCGCAAGAGGGCATGTCCGCCCCTTCGTTTGCCGTGCGAACGCTTGACGGCCAAAATATTAGCCTCGCGGAATTACGAGGAAAAGTAGTCGTGCTTTCGTTCTGGTTTATTGGGTGTCCGGCTTGCCGTGCGATGGAGCCGTCGCTAAACGAATTTAAATCCCGCTTCGCCAGCAATGAAGTTGTTTTTCTGGCGATGACGACGGATCCAAAGGACCAACTCGAAAAGTATCTGAAAAAGGAGCGTTTCGATTACGCTCAGGCGTTCGATGCCAGGGCGGCGATGTCGAATTTTGCCTTCCGCGGATTTCCGAAAAACATCGTGATAGATAAACAAGGCAAGATCGTTTACTGGCGGAGCACTGTAAGAGCTTGGGACAAATTTGAGTCAGTCGTACGCGCCGAGCTGGCAAAGAATTGACATCGGATAGGGAGAACGGCAATCCAAAATCCAAAATCCAAAATCCAAAATCCTCTTGTTTCGATCATCATGGGCAGCAAATCCGACTGGCCGACGATGAAGCACGCGGCGGATGTGTTTGACGACTTCCGCGTTCCCTACGAAACGAAGATCATTTCGGCCCACCGAACGCCGGATCTGCTTTTTGAATTTGCAAAGTCCGCGGAGTCGCGCGGCATCGAAGTGATAATCGCCGGGGCTGGTGGTGCGGCGCATCTTCCCGGCATGTGCGCCTCGCAGACCGTTCTACCGGTCCTCGGCGTGCCCGTCGAAACCAAGGCATTGAAGGGATTGGATTCGCTTTTGTCGATCGCTCAGATGCCCGCCGGGATACCGGTAGCTACGCTCGCGATCGGCGAAGCGGGGGCGAAGAACGCGGCTTTACTCGCGATATCGATTCTCTCAAACTCGCGTCCCGCTCTTCGTAAGAAACTAGCTGCATTTCGTTCGCGGCAGACCCGCAATGTTATCAAGAGCAAACTGAAATAAACTCAGCAAATTCGAAAACTTGTTGACACCGCTTGCCTGAAAAAGGTTCAATCTTAAGGAGACCCCACGCTCGAATCCCGCCCTCTGAGGTCATGTCCTATGAACTCGATCAAATGTAAAAACTGCGGTCTGAAAAATTTTTCTTCCGAAGCGGGATGCGTCCGCTGCGGATTTTCGTTCTTGAAATCCTCGAAGGCTAAAACCGAAAAACGCCCTCGCAGTTTTTCTCTCGGTACTCTACTTATGGTCGCGATCGTAGGTGGAATCGCGTACTACGCTTACAGCGGAACGCAGACTTCGGTAAAGCAGATCAACGCAAACGAAGCGAAACGCGTCGCATCTCAGCCGGCGGAACGACCCGTGACTCCCGGCCTGTCAAGAAACGAGTACGATCGCAAGAAATCGATGACCTATGGCGAGGCCGTCAAGAACAGCTCTTCGCTCAACGCCCATCAGCAGCACATCAACGAAACTGAAAAGACGATGCAGCAGATCTCGAACTCTCAATCCGGCAAGTAGCGCGTCGAGCCATTGGTTCGACTTCTTGTTTCGTTCGCGTCGTTTCATGTGATTTAGTGGTTGCAGACGACCGGGAAACGAACGGGCACTCCGTAACCTCACCAGATCACCCCATCCTTCCGCAGACTTCAATACGTGACAGGAGCGTTCGTGACACGAACTCGAATCGCCGCGGTTGTTTGCGCTCCGGTCGCTCTGATGAGGGCAGTGATTCCAGTGCTCCGGTCCGCATGTGCTAACCTATCGCTTCTCTTGTGACAAAGATCATCCCTCCAAATTCAACGATCGGAGTCTTCGGCAGCGGGCAGCTAGGGCGGATGTTCGCCATTGAGGCGCGCAAAATGGGCTATCGCGTCCACACATTCTCGCCCGAAACCGATACACCAACTGGGCAAGTCGCGGACATCGAAACGTCCGCAAGCTATGACGATCTCGATAAGGTTCGAACGTTCGCCCGCAGCGTCGACGTAGTCACGTTCGAGTTCGAGAATGTTCCGTCCGCAACGGTCGAAGCGGCCGCGGAATTCGTTGCCGTACATCCTCGTGGGGACATTCTCCATACGACACAAAATCGTTTACGTGAAAAAACTTTTCTTGCCGATAACGATTTTCCCATAACCCCGTTTCGCCGGATCAGGGTGATCGAAGATCTCTATCATGGTGTCGAAGATCTTGGTTCACCGGCCGTTCTGAAAACTGCCGGGTTCGGATACGACGGGAAAGGGCAGGCGAAAATAGAGACACGGAGCGATATCGAACCGGCTTTCGCGGCATTGAACGGAGAGGAGGCGATCCTTGAATCCTATGTCGATTTTGAGAAAGAGGTGTCGGTCGTTTGTGCCCGCGGCCAGGACGGCAGCTTCGCATCGTTCGGAGTCATCGAAAATTCGCACGTGAATCACATTCTCGACGTTTCATTCGCTCCGGCGGTAATTTCGAAAAAGGTTAGCGCGGAGGCAGACGAGATCGCGCGAAATATCGCGGAGGAACTTTCATACGTCGGCACGCTCTGTGTGGAGTTTTTCCTGACAACGGACGAGACGCTGCTGGTCAACGAGCTTGCGCCGCGGCCCCACAACTCGGGACACCTCACGTTCGATGCGTGTCCCACGTCGCAGTTCGAACAGCAACTTCGTGCCGTTTGCGGCCTGCCCCTCGGTTCGACCGACTTTTATCGGCCCGCCGCGATGGCAAATCTGCTTGGTGATCTCTGGCAGAACGGCGAGCCGCGGTGGGACAAAGCTCTTGAATTTCCCGGCGCAAACCTTCACCTGTACGGAAAAGGCGAGCCACGGCTCGGGCGAAAAATGGGACACATTACAGCGACCGCCGAAACCGCCGAAAAGGCCGTCCAACTCGCCACGGATGCGAGATCGCGGTTGAGAAGCGACTAATTTCTGGTTCGGCAGATTTAGTACGCGGGAGAGGCATTATCTTTTTGCGCGGCTAATTCTTAAAGGATAAACTTTTAACGTATGGTCGAGAGCGTAGCGTTTTCAAGGACTGCTGGCAGAGACGTGATCTATCGCGAGATCACGCCGCAGATCGAGGCGCTTATTTCGGATGAGCCCGATCTGACCGCAAACCTCGCAAACGTTGCCGCCGTCCTGAAACAGGCGTGTGGGTTTTTCTGGGTTGGATTTTATTTAAAGAAAGAAGATCAACTCGTCCTGGGCCCGTTTCAGGGCCCGATCGCATGCACACGAATCGATTTTGGTCAGGGCGTCTGTGGTCACGCTTTCTCGACCGCCGCCTCGGTGATCGTTCCAAATGTCGACGAATTTCCGGGACACATCGCCTGCGCGTCCGAGTCGCGATCCGAGATCGTCGTGCCCATCTTTGACCACGGGGGCGACGTGTTCGGAGTTCTTGATGTCGACAGCGATCGGCTGGACGATTTTTCGGATGTTGACCGCGAAGGTCTCACCCGCATAGTAGGAGTTATTGAGCGAGTCATTCAGAGCCACACGAACTCTGACAAGATCGAATGACATCTATTGACTATCCTCTCTGGGTCTGGCTCTTTTTTTTCGGGGTCGTGCTGACGGCACTTTTTGTCGACATAGGTATCGTAAACCGCCGTTCCCATGCCCCCACGCGTAAAGAAACCATCGGGTGGAGCATCGTCTGGGTTTCCCTTGCTCTGGGCTTTAATGCTTTTATTTTTTGGCAGTTCGGTGTCGAGAAAGCAAAGCTCTTTTTCACGGGCTATCTGATCGAGCTTTCGCTTTCGGTCGACAATCTTTTTATCTTTCTTCTCATATTCGGCTACTTCAAGGTCCCCAAGAAGTATCAGCATCGCGTCCTGTTCTGGGGCATCATCGGTGCGCTCGTTATGCGCATGATAATGATCTTCGCAGGGGCCGAGCTGGTCGAACGTTTTCATTGGATCATTTATATTTTTGGAGCTTTTCTCCTCTACACCGGCTTGAGCATGTTCCGCAATACGGACGACAATTTCGAGCCGCACGAGAGCGCTATCGTGAGATTTGCGACGAGGTTTATTCGGATATCGCGCCACTACGACGGCGAAAAGTTCATAGTCGTGAAGGACGGTGTTCGGAGCGGCACGCTTTTGCTACTGGTACTAATCACGGTCGAATTTACGGATCTGATCTTTGCCGTCGATTCGATCCCGGCGATCTTCGGAATAACCACCGATCGGTTCATCGTGTACACGTCGAATATCTTTGCGATCCTCGGCCTGCGGACCTTTTTCTTTCTGCTATCGGATCTCGCGGACCGGTTTCATTACCTAAAGTACGGGCTTGCCTTCGTCCTGACATTTATTGGCGTAAAAATGCTTTTGCCACTTCTGGCTGAAGGTCTGCTAATATTGACCGGAGCGGACAGCACGTCCGCTTTTGCCCTATTCCTTGAACGTTACAATCATCACGAGTACGAACAGCTCGTAATAAACATCTCTCTCGGTGTGGTTGTAGCTGCAATAGCCTTCTCGGTTATAGCCTCGATCCTATTTCCACGCCCAGCGCGCTTAGAAGAAGAAACAGGGGCCGAATCATCCCCGGACGCGACGTAGTTTTGATGGAGAACAAACAGTACCGAAAGTTTTATGTAGAGTGGTGGAAGATCCGGAAGAGTACGATCTACGGCCTTGTCGCGTTTATCGTAGTCACGGGTGCGGTCGTCACCGGTGTCTGGTATGCGCTGCAATACAATTGGTTCGCCCAACAGGCGGCACCCGACGCGCCGAAGGACGCGGCCCGCATTATTTCGTTCGAAGGTGATGTTCGCATAATACGAGCGGCAACCCGGGAAACGATCCTTGTGACAAAGGAAACATTTGTTGCCGCGGGTGACACCATACAAACCCAGGCGGATGGTCGCGCAGTCGTGCAGATGATCGACCAGTCGGTCTATTCCGTCCGGCCGAACAGTACGGTCGTCATTCGCGACAGCTCGTCGCTCTTCGGCGGAAAGAATGTCCGCGTCGCGCTCGACGACGGACAGATCAACGTTCGCACAGACGATCAGCCAGAAAATACCGAGAACGTCGTCGAGATGATGAATTCGGAAACGCAGTTAAAGTCGCAGACGGACGCGAGTTTTAACGCCGATGCGTACTCACAGGGCGGCGAGATCCGCATCAGCCGCGGCAGCGTCGAAACGTCGATCGGGGGCGAACGTGCAACTATAAATGCGAACGAATTCGCGTCCCTTACAGACGGGCGGATCGCCTCGCGCGAAAAACTTCTTCTACCTCCGCGGCCATCTTCGCCGGCTAATATGTCACAAGTGGTCGACACCGCGGGACGCGGCGTGACGATGGCATTTGGATGGCAGGACGAAAGCTCGATTCCCGTGGCGAGTTACTATATTCAAATCGCGCGTTCGCCGTATTTTTCACCCGATTCGATCCTCGTTGATCGCGGAGCCGTGACGAGTCGCGAGTTCAGGCTCGCGGGCCTGCTGCCGGGAATTTACTACTGGCGGTTGAAGACGACCTCGCGAGCCGGGCAGACAAGCGAATGGAATGAGCCCTGGCGATTCAATGTCGTAAAGCGGGAAACGAATCCGGCGATCGAGGTCGCAGATTGGCGCGTCGAAAACGTTGGCGGCAACGTTTATATCGTTTCGGGCCGGACACGAGCCGGCCTTCAGGTTCGGGCACAGGGGAGACAGGTATTCGCCGCGGGTGACGGAGTGTTTCGTTTGCAGATCTCGACGCCGCTTTCCGAGGTCGCGATAGAGCTCGGCGATGACAGCGGCAATCGAGGCGGATTTGTTCTTGGATTGCGGAATGCGAAGGTTCTGCGGAGATTCTAGAGGTAACGGCTTACGAGTTCGGAGCAGGAACACAAACACGAACGACGATCGTCGAAGAGCTTGACGGCGCTCAAGATCGCTCTGGTCCTGACGTTCGTCTACATGATCGCCGAGGCCGTCGGCGGATGGCTGACCAATTCGCTCGCCCTGATCGCAGACGCGGGCCACATGCTCGCGGATGTCGCGGCCCTTACTCTAACGCTTTTCGCGATCTGGTTCGCGTCACGTCCGGCTACTTCAAAAAAAACTTACGGCTACTACAGGCTTGAAATTCTCGCCGCCTTCGTCAACGGGATCGCCCTGGTCCTGCTCTCTATCTGGATAATTTACGAAGCGATCGGTCGCTGGCAAGATCCTCCCGACATACCCGGTACGCCGCTCACTATTATCGCCATCGGCGGTCTTATCGTTAACCTGATCGCGGCCTACCTGCTTCATTCGGACCACAAGCACGATCTGAATATGCGCGGTGCGTTTCTTCATGTGATCGGGGATCTTCTGGGATCGGTTGCGGCTATCATCGCCGGCGTTCTGATCTGGACGCTCGGGTGGTTATGGGCCGACGCATTCGGAAGCATATTCATCAGCGTGATCATCATCCTGAGCGCGTGGCGGCTGATCCTCGAATCGGTAAATGTCCTGCTCGAAGGCACGCCGCGTCACATAAATCTCGCGGCCGTCGAAACGACTATCCTCGAAACCGAGGGCGTTGGCGGTGTTCACGATCTGCATGTCTGGACGATATCGTCGGGAATCGATGCTCTTTCGGCGCACATCAGTCACGACGATTCGGTCCTACATTCTGAGCTCCTCGCGATTGTTCGCACGAAACTGCATGATCGGTTCGGTATCGACCACCTGACTATTCAAATGGAAACGCTCGATCTCGAAGCCGAAGCCGTATATGTCTGCGAAACGGGGACGAAGTGCTTCGAGCCGTCGGTCCGGGGCAAAGGTGCGGTTCACGGACATTGATCAAAAAAGCTGGGTTGCGGGGGATCCGTGTAGTCCTCTTTGGTGATTCCGCTCCTAACGGAACGCACCTACCCTGTAATTGCGCCGCAGGTTCTTTCGGGCGAAACTAATTCTCACATGTCCGAGATCCTTCTAAAATACGGCCGCTCCGCGATTCCTCTCTTATACGACAGCGATCGATTTGAAATCCTCCGAGCGGCTGATGAACCGAAACCGCTGTCTGACGTCGAGCTCGGCGCCAAACTCGACGCTCCGATAGACTCCTTACCCCTCGAAGAAAGAGTTCATCCTGGTGAGACGGTTCTCTTTGTCGTCCCCGACGCGACTCGCCGAACGGCCTGCGGCCAGATCATCAATCTTCTCGTTCGACGGCTCATAGCGAACGGAACGGTGCCGCATGAGATGGCGGTGATCTTTTCGACCGGCATCCACCGGGCGGTAACGGACGAAGAAAAATCCGAGATCCTGACGCCGTTCATCTCGCAGCGGATCAAAACTCTCGATCATAATCCCCGGGACCTTATGCATATCATGCGGGTTGGCGAAAGCGCGGCGGGTATACCGGTCGAACTAAATCGCGCTCTCGGTGAATTCGATCACGTCGTTTTGATAGGCGGTGTCGCGTTCCACTATTTTGCCGGGTTCACAGGCGGGCGAAAGTTGATCTGCCCAGGGCTCGCATCAGCGCGGACGATTTCGGCGACACATAAACTCGCCTTTGACTGCGAAGGGAAAACCCGGCGCCGAGGCGTCGGTCCGGGTCTGCTCAACGGTAACGCGGTGCACGAAGCATTCGTCGAAGCCGCGTCGTTCGCCGCACCTTCGTTTTCGGTGAACGTCATCGTCGACGATCGCGGCGACGCCGTGGATCTTTTCTGCGGCGATTGGATGACGTCGCATCGAGCAGCCTGCGACGCGTACTCAAAAAACAATACGATCGAGATCAAAGAAAAGCGCGATGTCGTGATCGTCAGTTGCGGAGGATTTCCGCACGATATCAACATGATCCAGGCTCACAAGGCGCTCGATGCGGCGTCGCATGCCTGCAAAGAGAACGGCACGATCATTCTTCTCGCGGAATGCGAAGAAGGTCTCGGGCGCGACGATTTCTTGAATTGGTTTGCGGCCGAGAATAGTGAGACTCTGGCCGAACGCCTTTGTGAGAGTTATCAGGTGAACGGCCAGACTGCGTGGAGCCTTCTCCGAAAAGCTGAGGCTTTCGATGTGGCGATCATGTCGTCGTTATCCACGGAAGCGACGGAGCGGATGCGATGCCGAAAAATGGATCTCGGGGATGAGATGCTTTCCGATCTCATTCGATCGGGGCGGGGTTATATCCTGCCATCCGGAGCCAGGATTTGCGTGCGAAGCTAAATACTATTTGCCCGAGTTGATCGAGAATGTTCTTCCGATCGAATCGGTTTGATTTCGGATCGAACGAAGTTTGTCTCGAAAGCCGGTAAAGCGCAATACGTAAACCGACAGATTGTCGGGAGTGCGGAGGAAGTAAAATCTGCCGCTCATCGGCCTGCCCGCGCGAACGAATTCAAAATTAAAAACCGAACCGCGCAGACGGCCGACGAAGTTCTCGTCAGGGCTGGCGACATAGCCGGGAAGGAACTGAAGTTTCTGTTCTTCGTCGCGCATGATATCGGCGAGAACCGCGTCCCTGGAAACTTTCAGTCGACGCACTTCGAGGTGCCCGTCATTTCGATCGCCGAAAACATACTCGACATTCGGACTCGTCGCAGAAGGTTTGACGGTCATTTTCCATTTCTCGTCCGGCACGTCGAAGCCGTAATCGACATTCGCGTCGCTAAAGCGTTCGGTCTGGCCGAAGGCAGTAACGACCGCAATAATACTGAGGACTATCGAGAACAGTATAGAAACTCGTGCTGCTTTCATTGTCGTATATTCGGTGATCAGGGATACATTCTAGCCCAAAAGCGTGTAAATTCCGAAAACTATGATGAGGCGCGGCAGATATCTGTTGTCCTTACTGATGGTGCGTAAACCACGGAGAAACTTCGTCCAACCCGTAATTTTTAACGTCTAACCAAAAAGACAGCCACCTCAAAACAATGGGGATTAGCTAGATTTTCAAGAGGTATTTATAAAATGAAAGAGTCATTTCGCCGGTTTCAGAGATTGACGGCGGTCCTTACGGTTTACTGCCTGGCGGCACCGATGTTCGCGATCGCCGCCGATAATAATTATTCCCGAAAACCGCTCACGGACGATCAGAAAATAATCCATGTGCTAAACCGTCTGGGTTTCGGCGCCCGGCCGGGCGATGTCGAGAAAGTGCGTTCGATCGGTCCGCAGAAATACATCGAGATGCAGTTGAATCCCGGCTCGATCGACGATGCAGTCGCCGATGCAAAGGTTAAGAACATCGACATCTTCAATCTCACAACAGCTCAGTTATTCGCCAAATATCCGAATCCCGGTGCGCTGCTCCGTCAGCTCGAAGGCGGACGGCGCGGACAGGCGTCGGCACAGCAGCGACGTGGCGACACGGCAAAGAGTGACGCGGAAAAGATGGCTGAGGAACAACAGGCGACGGCCGATGAGCAGCGCGAGCGTCGACAAAAGCTGCAGGCGCTGTATCGCGAATACGATCTTCGTCCGGCCAACCAGATACTTCCGCAGATCACCGCGAACCGTGTTCTCCGAGCGGTCTACTCCGAGCGTCAGCTTCAGGAGGTGATGGTTGATTTCTGGCAGAACCACTTCAACGTTTTCTCGGGTAAGGCGGCGGTACGTTGGTATATCCCGAGCTATGAACGCGATGTGCTGCGGAAAAACGCGCTCGGGAATTTCAAGGATCTCGTCGTCGGTACCGCACAGCATCCGGCGATGCTCTTCTATCTCGACAACTTCCAGTCGGTCGCACCGAATGCACAGGCCAACGGTGGAAACAATCGGCTTCAAAGGCAGCTTCAAAACGGCAGTCTAAATCCGCGGATGCGTGAGCGGATCAAACAGCGTCAAGGGTTGACCGATGCCGAGCTCGACCAGCGTGTGAAGCAGATGCAGACGGCCGGTCAGCGGCAGCGTGAACGCGGTATAAACGAAAACTACGCGCGTGAGTTGATGGAGCTTCACACGCTCGGCGTCGATGGCGGTTACACGCAGAAGGACATCGTCGAGGTCGCACGCGCGTTCACGGGATGGACGATCGCCGATCCGCGCGGCTATCGCCGATCTGCCGCGGGAATGATAAAGGGCACGGAAGATCGCCGTATGTCCCGCCTTCAGCAAGCGGCCGGTGTTCCGGACGACATAGAAAAGCGGCGAGTTCTATTTCAACGAACGCTGGCATGACAAAAATGCCAAGACTGTACTCGGGCAAAAAGTTGACGAAGGCGGCATCAAGGACGGACTGAAAGTCATCGACATTCTCGTCAAAAATCCTTCAACCGCGAAATTCATCGCGCGAAAGCTTGCCGTAAAATTTGTCAGCGATAACCCGAGCGATGCGCTTGTCCAGCGTGTCGCCGACGCTTTCAGCAGATCTGGCGGCGACATCAAAACGACGCTGCGTGCGCTCGTTAGCGATAAAGAATTCTTTGCTCCGGAAAATTACCGTGCAAAGATCAAGACCCCGTTCGAGCTTGCGATCAGCTCGGTACGTGCTATCGGCGCCGATACGAACGGCGGCCCGGCGATGCTCGCGATGCTCAACAAGCTTGGCGAAGTTCCATACGGATACCAGGCGCCGACCGGCTATCCGGACACGGCCGAAGACTGGGTAAACACCGGAGCGCTTCTCGAGCGTCTGAATTTCGCGATCGCCGTCGCAAGCAATCGCATACCGGGAACACGCGTCGATCTGAAGAGCTTTGTATCGAAGGATAGATCGAAGACGCTCGACGCCGCCATCGCCGAGATCCTTGACGGTGATGTTTCCGCTGCGACGCTTGCGACGCTGGTAAAACAAGTCGAACAACCTTTACCTGCGGCGAAGGAAGCTGCAGAAGCGGCTGACTCGATGGATGTGCCGAACATGCGTGACGGTGGTGGGCCGGGTGCACGCGGAAATCGCCAATCGCGGCTTCTCGCTCCAAGCGGCGATCCCGAAGTCTTCAAGGTCGTCAGTTTGGTTCTTGGAACGCCGGAATTTCAGCGGCAGTAATATCCCTCTGTCGCGCGAAGTTCTTTTCACCTCGATCGTTGGCGCACTTCTTATTTCAATGTTCGGTACAGTTTTAGCAGTTCGCGCATGTGAGAATCGATACTGAAGTTATCAAAAGCAAAGGCCTTTGCGCGAGCAGCTATATCGCGTCGCTTGTCGTGGTTCGCAAGAAGCGCGGATAGTTTTTCACTCAAAGCTTCATAGTCGCCCATCGGAAAAACGTCCGCGAATTCTCCATTGCGGGACGCCTCGAGCAATGGCTCGATGTCTGAGACGATCAGCGGCACGCCGGCGAGCATCGCTTCGGAGACCGCGACGGGAAATCCTTCTTGTCTCGAAGAGAAAACGAATACATCCAGCTCGGACAAAATATCGGGAACATCGGAACGCCCGCCGAGAAAGTGAACGTGGTCCGCAATTCCGTTCTCGATGCAGACGTTGAGGCAGTCGGCCATCCTGCCTTCTGCACCGTCGGCAACACGGCCCGCGAATACGAAATGAAAATTCGGAAACTGCTTGATCACCGCCGGCAGCGCGCGACAGATCGTGAGCTGATCTTTTGTCGGATCGGCGGTAAAGTTTGCGACCATTCCGCCCAGTAGCGTACTCGACGATAAACCTAATTCGGCCTTTATCGAATAGCCGGTCGGAGCGAGGCGGGCGGGGTCGGCTCCGTTGTAGATCGTGTGAAAGTTAGCGAAGTTATGGATGCGTGCTTCGGCTTTGAGATATGTGAGAAGCGTGTCGCTGACGGAGATGTTCGCGTGCATCCGCGGTGCGATCAGCTTGGCGGTGATGCGGTTCTTTCGCCCCGGAATGAATCCCTGAAAACTAAGGACACGTTTCACATTCTTCAATCCGCGCGTTGCGAGATAGAGGTGTAAACCATCGACGGCCTGATAGCCGTGAACTATTTCGATCTGCCTTTCCTTTACTATCCGGCGCAGCTGCGACGCGAAATAGAGATCGACGGGGAGCTTTCGATCGAGACGAATGTACTCGACACCCGACTCGCGAAAATCATTTTCGAGCGTGCCGCCACCTGCCGTGACGAGCGTCATTTCAAGCCCGTCGCGCGAGGCGTTGCGGCAGATATCGAGGACCTGAGTTTCGGCACCACCGCGGTTTACAGAATCGAGTAGATGGAGGGCTTTCATTTGCTATCAAAATTATGGAACGCCGGCATCCTGCCGGCATGAGGACAAAGTCCGAAAATGCACTCCACGATTGAACGGGTGATTACGTTCCGCCGCTTCCGCGGCGGTGCCGGCAAGATGCCGGCGTTCCAACTGACGAACCGTAAAAATGACAATCAGAAGCAAATGTGTTCTCATTTCCTATTGAAATCAGACAGATGGAGTCGCCGGAAACAGAAAAGCGGGCTGAAGTTTTTGCGGTCGTCCCGTCGTATAACCACGCGCCTTTCATCGAGAAATGTCTGCGGTCGATTATAGGTCAGACGAGCCCGCCGAAGAAGCTGCTTGTCATCGATGACGGATCGACCGACGGTTCGCCGAAGCTGATCGAGAGCGTTCTCCGCGACTGTCCTTTCGAGAGCGAACTGGTTGTGCGTGAGAATCGAGGCCTGTGCGCCACTTTGAATGAAGCTCTCGAGAGAGCGTCCGGCAAATACTTCGCATATCTAGGTTCGGACGATCTCTGGCTGCCGAATTTTCTGGAAGAGCAGACGCAGCTTCTCGAAAATCGTCCTAACGCCGTGCTCGCATTTTCCCACGCGCATGTCATCGATGAGCACGATCGTATAGTAGATTCAACCGATCGATGGACCGACTTCGCCGATGGCGATATGCTTCCGCAACTGCTGAACGGCGTAGTATTTTCATCGCCGGGTGTTCTGTATCGCCGATCCGCACTGACAAAGCATCGATGGAATGAGACGGCACGGCTCGAAGATTACGAGATGTATCTCAAGCTGGCGCCTGACGGAGAATTTGCCCGCAACCGACGGTTGCTTTGCGCATGGCGACGGCATAGTGTCAATGCAAGCCTGGACCTGCTGCGGATGTTTCCCGAGATGATCGCCGCACAGGATCGTCTCGCCGACCGCCTCGGGATATCGAACGACGCGCTAAAAAAGAGTCAAACGAAAATGAAATTCGCCGCGGCGGCCAATTTCGTGCGTCACGGATTTCGTCGCGAAGCGGGGCTGATGTTCATCGAGAACTGGCGCGGTGCGGCATCGATAAAAGATCTTCTTAGCACTGCGTTACGCATCGCCGTTCCCGAAACAATTTTCAAATGGAACCGAGCAAGAAAAATGGAACTCGACGCGGAGCGATTCGGAAAGATTGACGATATGATCGATAGAAGATGAGCGAAGCAGCGGAAGTCACATATATCAAACCCGGAGGCTCGGTCGCGTCACTCGATCTCGGCGAGATCTGGAAGTATCGTGAGCTGCTTTATTTCCTCACGCTCCGCGATATCAAGATCCGTTATAAGCAGACGCTGATCGGCATCGCTTGGGTCGTGCTCCAGCCGGTCCTCACGACCGCGATCTTCACCGTCATCTTCAGCACGTTCGCGAGATTCGATACGAAGAGCGTTCCGTATCCGCTCTTCGCGCTTAGCGGACTCGCCCTTTGGCTGTTCGTCCATACATCGATCTCGCTCGCGAGCACGAGCTTCGTTAATAACACGAGCCTCATCACCAAAGTTTATTTTCCCCGCCTGATCGTACCGCTCGCCTCGGCGCTCGCGACACTCTTCGATCTGCTTTTCTCTCTCGGGATCCTTGTCATCCTGATGGTCTATTTTGATGTGTCGCCGACGACGCAGATCTTCGCCGCGCCACTCTTCGTGTTTCTCACGCTCGTTCTCGCCGTTGCGTTCGGGACCCTGTTCTCGGCGCTCAATGTCCGGTTTCGCGATGTAAAGTTCGCGCTGCCATTTATGCTGCAGGTCTGGATGATCGCGTCGCCCATCTTCTATCCCGCTAGTTTGCTGTCGGAAAAATGGCGGCTTGTTTTTGCGATCAATCCGCTGACGGGAATTCTCGAGGGATTTCGCAGCGCATTATTTGGTTCGCCATTCGATTGGCAGCTGATCGGCGTGTCGTGCGCGTCGCTCGCCGTTCTTAGCTTATTGTCTCTTTTCATTTTCAAAAAGATGGAGGACAAGTTCGCGGATATTATCTGATGCAGGTTATCAACGCCGAAAATTTATCGAAGCGGTACGTGCTCGGGTCGCGTCAGCCATACTCGCTTCGCGAAATGCTCACGGGACTGTTCGATCGTGGGGGCGATGAGAAACGTCTGCTCTGGGCACTGCGCGATGTCAGCTTTTCTGTCGATGAGGGCGAGACACTCGGTTTGATCGGACACAACGGCGCGGGCAAATCGACGCTGCTGAAGATACTCTCGCGCATAACAAAACCGACAAGCGGAACCGCCACGATCAGCGGTCGCGTCGGCAGCTTGCTCGAGGTCGGAACGGGATTTCACTCCGAGCTTTCGGGCCGCGAAAATATTTTTCTGAACGGAGCGATCCTCGGCATGAAGCGTGCTGAGATCGAGAAAAAGTTTGACGAGATCGTCGCGTTTTCAGAGATCGAAGCGTTTCTCGACACGCCGGTGAAACATTACTCGACCGGAATGTACATGCGGCTCGCGTTCTCGGTCGCGGCGCATCTGGATCCCGAAGTCTTGATCGTCGACGAGGTGCTTGCCGTCGGCGACGTTGGTTTTCAGCGAAAGTGCCTGCGTAAGATGCGCGAGGTCGGCGAATCGGGCCGGACCGTAATTTTTGTTTCGCATGATATGCAGTCGATCACGCGACTCTGCCGTCGAGTTATCTGGCTCAAGGACGGAGTGGTGAAAAGCGACGGCGAAGGAAAGCATGTCGTCGGCGAATATCTTCATGAGCAATCGCAAACCGGAGCTGAGAAAGTCTGGGAAGATCCGTCTTCGGCACCGGGGAACGATGTTGTTAGATTGCGCACGGTTCGAGTGCGAGGGACTGACAACGCGATCACATCGTCTATCGATATCCGCCGCGAAGTGTCAATTGAAATTGAGTACGAGGTTCTTCAAGGTGGAAAGGTGATCGTCCCGAGCATTCAACTGAACAACGAACAGGGTGCATGCATATTCATTTCGCATGATTGGAACAGCGACTGGCGAAGCACCGAACGCGAAGCCGGACGTTACAAGAGCTCGGTGACGATACCGGGAAACTCCTTATCCGAAGGAACAGTTTTTGTGACGATCGGTGCTGCCACGCATCAGCCCTATGAAGTGCATTTCAATGAGCGCGACGCGGTAACTTTTAACGTCACAGACAGCACCGACGGCGATGGGGCCCGCGGAGATTTTGCAGGCCCGATGCCGGGCGTTGT
>JBBKXD010000226.1:0-2537 GCA_037969295.1 Pyrinomonadaceae bacterium
GTCGAAGCTTCGTTATCCGTCTCCAGCGGCAGAGTCGGGATCTCCGTGGGGAGCTGTGCGATATCTATGGTGGCGACGGCGACATCTTCTTTTCCACCGAGCTCACGAACCTTCAACGGAAACGGCTGCGGATAATTAGGAAAGTAGATCACAAGCCGCTTGATCCGCGCACGGCCGTTCGAATCGCGGATCATCTGCTTTACCAGATCGTCTTCGGTCCATGGTTGCAGCACATGCTTGTTCGTGACGATGTAACCGCCCCCGACGTGAAAACCGGTTCCGATAAAGTCGTATTCGACCGGGCTGCCGTTCCCTTCAGTTGTCAGTCCTTGCTGAGTTGGGTGTGCGCTCCGCGGCCCAGTCTCTTCGGTCGCTGCGGGTTCGTAAGGATTCGGGCGCAGCGACTGTGGATCGGGATAACGGAGGACCTTGCCGCTCGAGCGTTCGACCAGATCATAGACACCGACGACAAGACAAATGCCGCTGCCATAATCGACACGCAAGTTTTGTGCGAGCGAGACCGTCCGGATAATGTCCGAATTCGCCTTTTCAAGCCCTCCAATCTGATCGTTGGTGACGCCGAGCTGTTCCTCGAGTTTTTCAATTACGTTGCTTTGCCGTTGGGCCTGTTGACGATTCTCACGGAGCTCGCTGCTCACGGCCCAGCCTATATAAAGGACGCCGGTGATAAAACCGACGGCAAGTACCAGGATGATCGCTTTAGTTGTCCAACTCACCTCGCGCATCAACTCACGTGAAAATTCCCGAAGGAATGCTTTTGCGTCGTCGCGTTTTGGCGAAGTGGCGGCATCGAGAGCGGCAGATTCGATGAACTGTGCGATGTGCGGCAGATCACGGTTGGTCCGAATTAGCGACGGCTTCATCGACGGCGCAAAGAAAGAGAACGAAATGTCGGTGTTTTCGATCTTGAGGATGTCTCCGTCCGTGACGCCGACGTAACGGCGTATGGGCTGGTCGTTTATGGTAAACGTCAGCTCGTCCGCGAATTTCGTTAGCCGGAAAACACCGTCGGTATCTTCCAGCTCGATCCACACCCGCGATGCCTGGATCTGCGTTGTCTGGATCTGAAGGTCACACGTCTCGTCCGACCCGATCGTCAGGCGCTCCTGCGAAAAAACCTCGGTCGATTTCTCCGACCCAACCTCGATGTGAATGATGATTCCAGCCATTAAAACCGTTTCGTCCGCGTAAATCGAAGTGAGATTCTACCATACCGCAACTGTCTTCGATGCAATGCGCCTAGCGTTCGTGGCAAAATAAAAGTACGCAGAAACCCGACCGGTAGGGAGGGTGTGATGGATAAGGGGAAAAGGATGACAAGACCGAAATTTATCGACGACCGGGAACAGCTCGAAAGGCTCGCACCGGTGATGAAGGCTCCGATCAAGCGGCACGTTTTTGTCTGCAACGGGAAGTCCTGTATGCCCGTTGGAAGTGCCGAGGTCAAGGCGGAGTTCGAGCGGATCTTGCAAGCGAAGGGCCTGCGTCAGGGAAAGGAATCAAAGGGACGAAATCCGATGGGCGAGGTGGTTTTGACGGATTGCAGCTCGGTCGGCTTTTGCTCGATCGGCGTCGCCGTTCTCGTCTATCCCGAAGGCGTCTGGTACGGCCAGGTCCAACCGGAAGATGTCGCGGAGATCGTCGAAGAGCATCTCGAAAAGGGAAATGTAGTTGAGCGGTTAGCGTTGATCGAGATGTCGGAGCCACCCATCTAGGCGAGTGGTGCGGCGAGCGTGCGGAGCACGCGGCACAGCATTCGGTCGCCCCCGATTAGCTTGGAACTCAACCTCTTGAGCGTGCGGAGCACGCGATCATAACTTTAGCTACACACGCAGCGAAGCGGAGTGTGTAGTCATAAACGACAAATGACCGAGCGTGTGAAACACGCGTCATTCCCACAGGTACCGATCATCAAACGGCACATTGTGCAGCCGCAAGAGTTCCCTATATTCCTCTTCGAACGTCTGCTTTTTGTGATGCTCTTTCTGATTTCGGATATAGTTCCGAACCGCATCCGATACCGACTCACTGACCGAAAATGCCGCGTATCGACGCTGCCATCGAAACAATGGTTCGTGCGTCCGGCGCGCCCATCCCGATGAGAGCGACTTGAGTTTACTCAGGAAGTCGGAGATCGCGATGACCGGCTCGAGTCGCACGAGCAAATGCACGTGATCTGGCATCCCATTTATCTCGATCGCGATGCCGTGATGGTTGCGCACGATGCCGCCCATCTGTTTGTAGAAAGCCGATTCCCAGGATTCTGAGATCAATGGATGTCGATTCTTTGTTCCGTAAACGATGTGGTAGAGAAGGTGTGTATATGACATGGGAGATTAAGCGTGTTTCAACACGCCTGGTCTAAATTATCTCCCCATGAACCGCATCGTGGCGCAGACGCCATCGGCGGTCAATGACGCGTGTTTCACACGCTCGGTTGAAAATTGTCTGCTACTACATGCTCGCTTCGCTCGCATGTAGCTAAAGTTGTGGTCGCGTGCTCCGCACGCTTAAGA
>JBBKXD010000227.1:0-5262 GCA_037969295.1 Pyrinomonadaceae bacterium
GCCGCACGTGAGTACGATCACATCGCCGGCCGTATCTCGCACGGTGAGCACGCTCTACAGCGAATATTAATTCGCGCGAAGGAACCGCACGGGCGAATCCATGTGTACAAATCGGTCGATGGATACTCGGGCCACGACGACGGGTCCGTTTTTGTGGATAGATCGATCGTCCGCAAAGCTCGTGAAATGGCGGCGAGCCATGGCGGCACGCGAGCGAAAGATGCAAGCTGCGAGTTCCTGCTGAACGGGAGCGAAGGCGAGACCGCTTTGGTACTGGGAGCTCTCTCGGAACTGCTTCGTACGATCGACGAATCGCTTGCGAAAGGACGACTCAGTTTCGCCGCGGCGTTTCGGGTTGCGTGCGATGCCATTGCGTCCGAGTTTCCGTTCATGCAGCAGGGCCGAAACGCTCTGGTATACAAGAACGGCGAGGTGATCTTAAATGTCGAGGCGGATGCCGACCTTGTCGCCTCCGCCGTGTTTGCCGCGTTGCGCCCGATCTTCGAAAGGCTCCGGCGCGAGGTGAAATATACGGAGCTGCTTCGGATCGCTTCTGAGCACTTACTTGAAATATCTACCGCCCGGCGGTCCGAGTTTGATCGATTTGGCCTGGTACATCACATCGAGAACCTTCTCGCGAACGAGTAGCTGTCATCGTAGAACTATTTTCTCGAATCTACTCGGAAGTTGATCGCCGAGTAGATTCGAGATGCGAGTTTATAGATGTTAGATTCTGAATCATTGGTCGGTTAGACTGGCGTCATGGACTGGAAAATCTTCGGCACCGCTTTCGTAACACTTTTCCTGGCCGAGCTCGGCGACAAGACTCAACTGGCGATCATCACGATGACGGCTAAAACCGACTCGAAGGTCGCGGTCTTTCTCGGCGCAAGCCTCGCACTAATGTTCGTGTCCCTGCTGGGTGTTCTTTTCGGCGGTATCTTAAGTCAATATGTTCCGACCGAATGGCTGCAGCGGATCGTCGCCCTCGGATTCATCACGATCGGAATACTTATGCTGATCGGAAAACTCTGAGTTGCGAATTCGAAAAAAAAGGCTCCGGCCTAAACCGAAGCCCTTCATAATGGCGTTAGAGCCAAGTCAATTGTCCGAGACGAAATTAACTCCCGTGACATTGTCATTCAACCTGAGCGTGCGGGTCGGGCTCGAGAACGTGAACCGCTTCGCGCTAATGTCCAAAAGGACCGTTTGCCCGGACTGAATGTCGCCAAAACTGAAGTAGCCGAATGCGCTTGTCAGAGCCACATGGACCGTTCCGTCCTGTTCGGTCAGCGTCAGCCGAACATTTCGAATACCCGTGCCGTCGGCCGTAAAGACCTGCCCGTCGATCGAGACGCCGGCCGCGCTCGGCGACAGCCTGAACCCTGCGTCAAAAGTATGGTCATTTGAACCGGCACCACCGGTCGTAATGGCGATCACCGGAAACGTACCCGCCGTAGAGCCGGGCGGATTAACGACGTTTACGGCGTCGGAATCGGACGAATCAACGTCGCCGAGCTGCGCCGTCTGGTTTGCGGTAGTCACGAAGTAACCGAAGAGCGGTCCGCCGAGGGTGTAATCTGCCGCGCGATCGAATCTTATCTGATACGCCGTGCTTTGCAGGATTCCTCCATTCACCTGACCCATATTGTCGCCTGTATTCGGGTCGGCCGAGGTACTCGACACAAAATAGTATTCGCCGTTTACGTCGGTGACCGCCGTACCTCGGAGCGTTGAGCCCTGGTAAAGACGGACTGTGACACCCGAGATACCCGGTTCGTTAGGCTCCTGGACGCCGGTACCGTTTATGTCGGACCAGACTCTGTTGCCGATCTCTATCGGCGCCGGATCCGACAAGATCTCCAAATTGCTGCCGACGCCTCCGGCCTTGCCTAAAACGTTCGTGTCGTTGCCTGCGCCGTCATAGAGCCGATAGCCTTTTGCGAACGCCCCGGTGGTATTGCTCAGCCAGCGGATCCCACCGTCGTGAATCATGTTGGGAATGTTCGGGATCGCATCAAAATTGGTGATCATGACATTCGGTGCTCCGGGAAGCTGTGCGACGCCGCCTGATCCCGTTTCGTAGTGGTTGCTCCCCTTGCCCAGAATGTTGACCGTAGGGAAGATGAAATCCCCCGAGAGACTGTAGGCGTCACCGAAATAGAATTCACCGCCGCCCGGCCCTTCGGCGACATTCTGTGGCGATGTTCCGGTTCCGTTACAGCGTCCGTTGTTCTCTACGGTCCATGAGTTCGGGGCACCGCATGCGCGGATCACATCGCCGGCGGTTCTCGGCTGGTAGAAATTAGTATTACTCGGATCGTTTGGGTTGGAGAGGGCTCCGTTGCCGACCTGGTCACCAACGCGATCGCGGATCCCAAGTATGAGGTTGCCGTTATCGAATGCGATATCCGTCAGCATCGGCTGCGAATAAATGGTTCGAGTCGCATTCGTGGAAACGTTTCTATAGACGTTGCTCCAGGGACGCCAGGCGCCGTTCGCGCTCTGTGTCGCTGTGTTGATGCCGCGTCGATAATTGAGCGGCATCTGGAATACCGGCGACGCGCCGAAAGCTAACGTGGTCGGGTTGACGGTATACACGTATGCTCGCAGGTTCCGGGCGTCGCCAAGATTGTAGACGCCATTGCCGTCGTTATCGACAAATGTCTCACCCGCCTGGTACCCGGCACCGCCTGCGAGCTCCAGATACGATTCGCCGACGTCTCTGACACCGTTCAGATTCGCATCGATATAGTAATCACCCGATTCGTGAATTCCGTTCGCGTTTGCGTCGACAAAAGTATCGACCGTCGCGCTCGACCCGGCGCTGCAGACGAGTCCGACATACAGTTGACCGCGATGAAATGTGACCGCAAATGGTCGGGCGTCCGCCGCGGCGCATGTTCCGGAAGGAAGCGGAAGGTTTGTTGGAACGGCCTGGCTCGCTATCTGGGCGCCGGTAGTTGGGTTAAGAGAATAGAGCGTGCGGTTGGCGAGATTCATCGCGTAAAGCGTCGATTCGTCGTCAGAAATGGCGAGTCCACCCAAACTGGTCGTACCCACTGCATTCCAACCCGTATCGCCATTGTCGCGCGGATAATTCGCTACCTGATGCGAATTTGTCGCCGTCCCGGGAACAGTGAAGAAATTCAATACTGAACCGGTACCTGTTCGGTTTATTACATAGATCGCATTCGGTCCTTGCGGTCCAAATCCGACGTGACGCTTGAAGTAAGCACCCGCGTACACGAGCCGCGTCCTTCGGGCGTACGCGAGACCGAAGACCGGTCCGACCTGGTTTGCCGGCATCGTCAGCGGCGTGGACGCCGCCATGTCGAAGAAAGCCGCGGTTGCCGACGCGGAGGTATCGGTGCTGCCCGCCGAATACGGAAAGCTCGACAGAACCGTCTGGCTGTTGTTAGCACCAGTTATCTGGTCGCCAAACTCATATACGGCGGCGACGACTTCCGGATTACTTTGCGAGTAATCGGTTGGATAATTGATTGCGAGATTCACGTTCGTCGCGCCGGCCGAAACAAACTGAACCGTCGAACCGGAATTGGTTGCCGTTCCGCCGTTGACCGAATCGGTGCTTCGTGCAGACGGAAAATAACCGGTCGGCAGCGCCGTAAATTCGAGGCGGTACGGCCCGGCTCCGACGTCGTTCGTAGTGAGCGAGTAGTCGCCGGTAGCGTTACTCGTGACCACCCCGCCGGTTGTTGCGTTCGCGCCCGCCGAGTTATAGGCCCTAACCTGTACGTTCGGAATGCCGCGATCGATGGCGACGCCGATCGTACCAAAGCCGTCGTTAGAAATTGTCGGCGCGGCGTCGAACGATCCGTTGCCGTTAAAGTCCTGAAAGACTCTGCCGGTTATTGTTCCCGCCAGGATAAGGTTGTTGTCGTCGAGCTTTTGAGCGCTTGTTGAAAATTGATTCCAGATTGCGAGCCCAACGAAAACTGCTGTACATACGGCAGCGGCCAGCACATGCCGGGGGACGTAATGGTTGATTCGCCTCATTTTTTAAAGGAGTTCAGTCGGCGAGCATGAAAACTCGTCGGATGCGGGTCTAAATTTCTACGGGATTGGGAAGGTGGGACCTTTCTGAAAAGGAACGTCGGCGCCCGTGGGTTGCGTGGACAATTAACAATAGCAATGTTCGTTTAACATTGTCAATCAAGATTTATTGATCGGTTCTAGTTACTGCGGTTCCACCCTTTGAAGTGTTCGCGATTAACTAGTGTCTTCAACCGCTTGAGTCGGCAGGGCCGATCTGGATAGTTTAACCAGGTGGAGTTCGTAGTGAGCAAGTTCGCGCAACCGTAAACGGGCGGATTGCGATGGACGCGCACGGTTTGCCTTCGCTCACGACCCCGCATTTTTTCCTAACACCCGCCCTACCGGGCGGGTTCTGCTTCCTGGCTAACGCTTTAGGCGATCGGCGAACTTCTTGCGGAACTTCGCAACTTTAGGCGCAACGACCGCGGCGCAATATGGCTGGTTCGGATTGTTGGCAAAATATTCCTGATGGTAATCTTCGCCCGGCCAGAATTTGTCGAACGCTGTCACCTCGGTCACGATCGGCTTATCATAGATAGCTTCGTCGGTGATCTCCTTGATCACCTCTTCAGCCGCTAGTTTCTGTTCATCCGAATGATAGAAAATAGCCGACCGGTATGACGTGCCAATGTCGTTACCCTGGCGGTTAAGCTGCGTCGGATCATGGACCGTGAAGTAGACACGAAGCAGATCGCGGTACAAAAGCTCGTCCGGTTCGAATTTAATCTGTACAACCTCGGCGTGGCCGGTCGTCTCCGAGCATACTTCCTGATACGTAGGATTCTCCGTGTGCCCACCCGAGTAACCCGACACGACGTCTTCGACGCCCTTCAGATCGTCGAATACCGCCTCAACACACCAAAAACATCCGGCCGCCAGTGTTGCTGTTTCAAGTTCCGCCATGGTTCGAGTTTATCAATTTCGCGGTTATTGTTTGAATCGCCGGGACGGGTCTGAGCCGCAAAGCGGCGATGTAATCTAGCCAGGGCCAACGGCCCTGGAAACAAAACCAATGGGAAACGAGAGCCGCAAACGGGGCGGAGTAAATGTTTCCCTCCGCCGCGTTGCGGCTCAGATCTTCTGAGGCGACGTCACCAGGGCCGCTGGCCCTGGCTAGATTACGGCCGCACCGTTGGTGCTAACTTTCGCTAGTCAATCCACCAGATGTGATGAAGATCACTCCTCATCCTCTCTTAATTTCTC
>JBBKXD010000228.1:0-14129 GCA_037969295.1 Pyrinomonadaceae bacterium
GCAGTCGCGTCGGCGGCCGAAAGCGTAATCGTAATGATAAAGCTCGTCGCGACGAAACCGAGCAGCATCAGAACAAACATCTTTCCCTTCCAGCGAGAAAGAAGCTTCTCGAGCATTGAAATCGAACCATCGCCGTGCGGGCTTTCCTCGGCGACCCGTCGATACATGGGCAGGGCGCCGAACAGCGTCAGCAAAACCAGGACGAGGGTTGCGAACGGGGAAAGCGCTCCGGCCGCCAGCAAAGCGATACCCGGCTGATAACCCAGCGTCGAAAAATAATCGACGCCCGTTAGGCACATCACCTTCCACCACTCGTGTTCGTGATGCCGCCCCTCAGGCTCATGCGGGCCTTCGATTTCGGCGACCTCGTTAAAGAGCCAGCGTGTAAAACGGCCTCGCTTGCGAGCTTTCATACTCTCTAAAAACAAAAAGACCGCCCGACGAAATTGCCTGCGGTTCCTCTCCCCCTTGCTCAGTCTCGTTCCGTTATCTGCACGTTGTGTCGACAACTATTGGCACTTAAAGAAACAAAATAAATTCTACGCTTATTGGGATTCAGGTCAAGTACTAGAAAGAGTGATGAGTGATGAGTGGTGAGTGATGAGCAACGCTGGCCCCCGCCTCTTTACGAACGAAGTTAAAATAGTTATGGGCGGCGTCTCCCACTCCGCCGCCCGTATGGTCACAAGTCCTCACCCCTCGTGACCGGATGTTCACCGGGGAGGTGAACATTTCCGATTATGCACACTGTGTACGAAAATGCAACGTTTTAGTTCTGCTGGTGATTATTCGTCGAAAGATGCGAAACTGGCCCACGGATTAGCGAAATTATCGATCGTCAGGCCGCCGATCATGGCCTTTTTGCCGCCGCGTTCGGACTCGGCAAAGATAGTATATTCGCCCTTCGCCGCTCGCTCAGAGACGCGGACTTCCAGGCTGAGGACACTGATGTCTTCGCCGTAATCGAGAGCGCGCATCGAGCCAGGGACGACCGACAGGTAGGGCGAGGTAAAGCTGATCAAAAGTTTTTTCGGATCGAGGTTCCGGCCGCCGAGATAAATGACGTACGAACGTCCCGACGACAGCGCGACCGCCACTTCTGAAAGTTGGCCGTTAAAGCCAATATAGTTCAGTTCAAAATCGCGAGTGCCCGAGACCAACTTTGCATTGATAGTTGCTGTCTCACCGCTCACGACGACAGCTTCGCCGATCTCACGCGCCGGCAACGCATTTTTTACTCGGCCGGTATCCTGTGCAAACACGCGATACTTCCCGGCATTTATGCCCGAAAACTTAAATTCGCCATCGGAGGCTCTTGTGCTTGCTTTAACACCGCCATTCGAATCTTCTATCCAGACGTCGATCGCCCGAGAAGTTTTCGCAGCAACTGTAATGCGACCCTCGATACTCCCGCAGCAGTCGATCTCATCACCTCGGACTCCGTAGATGGCACGTGCCGCCGAAATATCGTCCGCAGACAGGGTTCGCGACGTAAAGTTCTGCAGTCCGAACACGCCATTCTTGCCGTAGTTCGCATGCATCGTGGAGCCGAAGACCGCGGAGTGAGAAAGCCCGAGCAGGTGGCCGATCTCATGCGTCAGCGTGCTCTCGAGATCAAAGGTGCCAAGCGTGCCGTCGGTCGAAAATTGAAGATACGGATTCAGGACTATGTCTGCCTCGGTTATCGTCCCGCGCCGGTTGTAAAAGACGCGCGTCGTCGCAGCTGTGTTCTCGGGATCTTTGGTGAAGAGCAAAACATTTTCCGGTGTCGCGGCGATCGTTAGAAGGTTAACCCCATCGCCCGCGACGCCTGCCGGGCTCGCACTCTGCTTGTCCGAGATGATCTCCTGAAAATCGATATTGACGACACCAGACCATGCATCCATACTGCGCCTAATGGCACCGGCCACATCGCTGTCGCGCTTGATATTCGAACTTTCGCGGAGGATCGATGTCGAGACGGCGATCCGGACGGATCCAGCCTTCCAACGCAGATTAGTGATGCGCTCCTCACCGGCCAGCCATGCGGGATTCGCAAAGACGGACGAGGCAGCTGCCACAAGCAGCGATGCGATCATCAATTTTCTGAATCGAAACATCCGAATCTCGTTATTCTTCCGTAATGAAACCCCCGACGTCGTCGCGGCCGACGCTCTCCAGGTCGGAAAACGCGACGATTACGAGAAGCACTACGAGGGAGATAGTCGCCAAAACGTACAGGATCGCGATCTGCTCAAGGTAAATAAGGGTTCCGATAACGATCGCAACAACGATAAGCCACAGCAGGGCCATCATTCGTCGGCTTAGTTTGCTTTGTTTAGCTGCCATAAAAAAGAAAATCGCCCGTTAAATGCGGGAACGATCTATATGATGTATTGAAACAAATTTCAGTGGTTTCGACAAGACTTGAGTGTAGCGGGTCTATCGAGTCTTGCGAGTCTATCGAGTCTTGCGAGTCTATCGAGTCTTGCGAGTCTATCGAGTCTTGCGAGTCTATCGAGTCTTGCGAGTCTTGCGAGTCTGGTGAGTATGCCGGACAGACTCGATAGACTCGATAGACTTCCTCAGTCAATAACACGTAGCGGAAGACGCGAGAGAGTGAGTGTCAGGGGAACGCCTTTTTCAATCACCGGAGGACGAGATCGCGCCGGTTTTCCCTTTTGAGGTACGTCGATTATATCGAAGGCCTTCAGAACCGGATCGTCCACCTGGCCGGCGGCGATCTTCTGAAGATCGGCCGGGAGCAGTTTTGTTTCGCGTGCTTCGCGGCGGAAGATGGTAACTTTCGCATTCGCCTCTTTCGCGAGCCCGCCGGACATCGCTATCGCTCGTGACAAGGTCAACTGATTGCGAAGGGGAATCTCCTGAGGCGCATTCACGCCACCGATAACGTAAACGGGCAAGGCTTCGGATACGGTGACGATGTCGCCGCTTAGAATTAGAGGATTAGCCGCGGGATCCCCGCGAAGGATTTCTTCGATCCGAATGTTGATTGTTTCTGGGGCGGCAGTACGACTGGCCTTAACAAACTCGCCTTCGCTGTTCTGACGCGGCTCCGTGCAATTCAGGTTTGCGGGTCGAAAGATGGAGATCTCCCCGCTCGAACGGTCGGTTATTCCACCTGAAAGGACTAGGAGTTCATTGAGATGGACCTTTCGCTTGATCTGAAATCTCTTCGGCGATCGGACCGCGCCGCTTAGAAATGCGACCGCACGGTTAGAACGATCCAGAATTCGCACCGCAACCTTCGGATCGCGAAGCGTCTTTATCAATTCTCTTTGAATCGCGGATGAGAGGTCGGCCTCGGTCTGACAGAGTCCGTAGATAGGATCGGCGATGGTATCCAGCCCGTCCAGAAACCCGTCCGGCGTCAATGATCCCCGCCAGTCGTATTCATAGCTGCCGATCACATCAACCTCTATGAGGTCGCCGAAATGAACAAGACCGGCCTGATCGCCTTGCGCAAAAACGAATCCGGACGCGAAAACGATACCGAGTAAAGTTGAGAGGAAATACTGCAGTTGTCTTCGCATTTTTCCGTATCTTACCCTCTCACTCCCTACTGTCCAATAAATAATATTGTCAAGATTATTCAACGTCAGCCCTTTTCTTCCGTTTAAGTCGGACGTTTTTGGAACTCACCGTACCCGGCACCGCAAACCCTTTGAATTCGAGGTTGCAATTATCGCATAGCAAGTAGTAACGAAAGAGTGCCTTCGACCAGATCGGAGTCATTCTATAGCCGCGCCTCACACGCGAACTGCGGCATTTTGGACATTTTTGCGAAATCATTACTTGGTAGTCAGGGTCGGATCAGGAGTCGGTCAGGCGTTTTTGGATCTTAATTATCTCATCGTTAATGTGATCCCCAACCTCGCCTTCCGTATCGCGATTGTCACGCTGAAGAAAAAAGAATGCATCCTGATAGAGATTCAACGCCCGTTTATGGTTGCCTTTGAATGCCGACCGGGCAGCCCTTTCCATCAGATCCGAGATCCTTATCGACGAGACGAGCCGCTGCAAAACTATTTGCGACTCAAGCAGCGCGGGCTCGTGCGGGTAAGCCCGCAACGCGAATTCGACGACACCAAGCGCCGACTGAGTTGACTCAAGCTTATCGGCAATCTTATCACGCCTGCTCGCCTCCTGTGTCTGGGCTCTGGATTCGATCTCGGCCCATTGCAGCATATGGTAGTGGTGGTATCGCCCGGCGACGTCCGTCCCACGACGCAACGCCGCGATACGCGGAGAACCGGCCCCGACGTTGGGCAACTCGCGGGTCACGGCGGCAAGGTATTCGTCGCAAAGCTCGAAAACCTCGCGGTGCCCTTCAGCAAACCGGCCGAGCACCTTCGCGGCTTCGGATTTCCGCGAAATTTCGCTGAGAATCGACGCATTTCGCTCCAGAGTTAGCTTCGCCGGCTCGAGTTCGCGAACGCGTCGCGCAATCCCTTTCACGCTTTGGTCGATGTGATGCTGCGAAATGAGATAACGACGGCGAGCATCGCGGAGTATGACCTCGCGAAGAACTACGGCCGAACCCAGTACGATCGCAGAGCCTACTCCCGCCGGGATCCACGGCGTCTGGTCGTGTCCGTCATTCAGGATCCCCCACACCAAAAAGAAAAACGCTATGGCGACAGAGGCCGTCAGCATGTAATAGTTAGACGCCGGCAGCCAAAATGGCCGTCGGTGTCGTGAAAATTCGCCTCTATAACGTTGCATCAAATCGCCGGATGGTATGAAATCGGACAGATTTCGCGATTGCAACCATACTGAGATCTTTGCCGGGAATTGTCAATTTGTTCTAATTAGAGTTTTTTGTCGATCTGATATAATTTTCGCCCGATGCGCAAGAGAAAACAAAATGCTGAAAAGCGGCCTGTCTTCGATTCGATAAGAAAGCCGACGGCTCCGCCAGCCAAAAAATTCGGCGATGAAAAGCCCGAGGAGATCGCCCGGCCATCCCTTCGAAAGACAAAACACAAGAGTAAGATTGATCGAACAAACCGCGATGTCGATTTTTAGGAAGAAAGAGCAGGAAACGCCCGTTGTTAAGAGGGTATGGGCACGGCCTGAAATGCAAGTGACCTTTCGTGCCGAGATCATGCCCGGCCGGAGCCGCGAGGAAAGGACCTATCGGATCAAAAGCGTGCGCCCGAACGGCCGAGTGACACTCTACGATTTTCCCGACGAACACCGGGAAGGTGAATTCGAGCAGTTAAATTTCTTACGAGGATTGGTGAAGTAGTCGGACGATCTCACCATTCGTACGCCTTTCCCACCTCAAGAACCGTCAAATTATTCAGGTTGAGCCGGGCTATCTGATCAACTATCGTCTCCCTGAACATCGGCTTTAGATTCACGACATAGACCGGACAATTCCTATCGCACTTCTCCAGCTCGAGCGCCATTCGTCGCGGTGTCAGGTGGTGTGAAACGACCGCTAACTCGTCGAGCTCATCGGGAAAAGCACACTCAAGCAGAATTGCCGATATATCTTCCGCAGCATTGACTAGGTTCCAAAATCCCTCCGTTCCAGCCGTATCCCCGCTCAATGCGATCGTCGTCTTCGAGTCCGAGATCAGGAAACCCGTCGATGGAACTTTATGATTGACCTCGATCGCGCGAAGCGTCAGGTTCCTGACTGTAAATTCCTCGGCCTCGCCGAAGGCTTCATACTTTAGTACTGGCCCGATCGAGTTCGACAGCTCCGAGAATCGCGGATACACCGACCAGTTGAAAATGTCACGCTCGAGCGTATCAATTACCGGTTGGGTGGCATGCACGGTAATGGGTTCCGTCAAAGTCGAAAAAAGATCATCGATGAAGAGCGGCAGCCCGGCGATGTGATCAAGATGAGCGTGGGTCAGCACGACATTCCGAATTTGGCGTTGCTGAAGTGGACTTACCGCCATCGCCAGACTACCGGCGTCGATCGCTACCGCGTCGTCAATAACGAAGCACGTCAGATGCTGCCGCGACGAAGCTCCGGCACCATTAAATGTACTTGGCAGTAGTTGAAGCTTCACTTTCGATTACCTTGCACAGGTCTGGGCGCGGCCGCCATCGATCTCATATGTCGCACCGGTTATCCACGAAGCCTTTTCCGACGCGAGATAATAAATAAGCTCCGCGACCTCCTCTGGTTCTCCGGGACGTCCGATCGGGTGGGTTTTCTTCGCATTAATGAGAAACGCTTCGTATGCCTCGTCACTCATCCCACCGCGCTTGTGTAAATTGGTGATCACGACCCCCGGGTTCACCGCGTTGACCCGAATTCCCTTCGGAGCGAGCTCAAGTGCTGCACAGCGCGTTAGTTGGTCCGTTGCCGATTTCGAGACGCAATATGCTAGTACGTTTGGAAACGCCCTGGTTCCCGTTACGCTCGAGACATTCACCACATTTCCCTTGGTAGCGGCTAGATGCGGCACGCACTTTTGCATCAAGTAGAACGCTGATCGCAAGTTTACGTTCATCATCGTGTCCCAGTCATCCAGCGTCGTATCCTCTATACTGCCGGTTTTGATTATCCCAGCCGCATTGATCAGCGCGTTCATGCCTCCAAAATTATCGATCGTCTCAGAAACCAGTCGGTCGACATGGAAGAGCTCCGTAATGTCGCCCAGATGGATTCGGATCGACCCGTCCAAACTGCGAGCCTCGTCCCGCAGCGAATTAAGCTCGATCTCATTTCTACCGAAGGCGACGACCTTCCAACCATTTCTTGCGAAAAGGAGCGCGGTGGCGCGGCCAATTCCGCTGCTAGCGCCAGTAACGACGACGACATTATCCTTCATATCTTTTCCGAAACAAAGAATTCGAGGGTTGGACGTTAGGATATCAATGAATTCGGAATTCTTTCAAATACGAAACTTGACGGTGACGTGTCTGGTTTTTGCAATAAAAAGGCGCTCCCAACTCGGGAAGCGCCCTTAACGCCTGACTTGCTGTGTTTGATTAGAGTTCGCTTGGCTGCGGGACCGGGTTAAAAAATTTATCTATCGCGACCTTTGTTTCGTCGCGCTTTCGCGCCTGGAGATCATTGACCCAATTCGTTACGTTGGACACGACTTCACGGGCAGAGGCTCTTTTCGACTTGGTCAAAGTCTTGGCAGGTACCTTGATCGCGTCCCTTTTTATGACCTTAATCTTCATTTCTCTCTTCATTATTGCTTTCCTCCTTGTTCCTACCGTGTATGTATGAATTTAGTATGTAAATCTTGTCGGTTGACCCGATTATTCCACTACCAGACGATAGAGCAATTGGTATGCCGGCTTTAGACGAAGCCGCTTTTATTTTTTTGCGAAGCGGTAAAGCGACTGTCAGGATCAAGCCGGGTTCTTTTGCATCCTGCAAACCATCACACGATATTTTGCATTTCGCTATTTCGGAATAACGAAGGCGATCCCACCAATGTTCGCTCTATTTTCAATCAAGGCCCCTATCTGTCGATATGCCCGGCTATAGAACGCTCCCCGAGCCGCAACTTGCGATCAACGGTATGGACATTGCCTTTCTACCAGTTAATGACCGTTACCGACTTATTCATCATTTACCTGGCATTCGGAGCCCCCCTGGCCGTTTACAAATATTTACAAAATCGGGCTATTGATATTCGACGAAGAATCGTCGTTTCGATCTTCACATTCTTCTTTTGGGTGCCCGCAGCCGTCGAGATCGGGTACCTCTATCTAACTAACGCGTACTTCGAAGTTGGATTCGTATCACGGCGGAATTCGGATGCGACGAAAATAAAACTTGATGAGATGCGCGAGTCGATCAGTGCCGAATTGATCAAGCTTGCACGAGTTTCCAATCTCCATGATCTCCGCGAGATTCTCGATCGATATACGGGTCTCGCTGATGCCGTGAGAAACTCGATCGGTATACCCTCGTTCGGACACGCAATATTCGAAGCCGCCGGCCGTAAAAACAGCGATCTAGGATCCTTATGTTTGATGAGACGCAACCTGCGTCAGCTCGAACGACATCACATTCAAGCACGTCGAGATCTTGTGGTTATGTTTGGGCAGATCGGCGGTGGCGGGCACGAGGCCCTCGAAACGATCGAGATGGGTAAGGAATTAGCCCGGCAATTAAACGACGATGAAACCGTCGAGGAATTGAATGCATTGAGAGTGAAAAAGGGTGAAGTATGGAAGTCGGAACAGCGCGAACAAGCTCAAAGGATTACAGCAGGTCCGCTGATAGTGATGACCGCATCGTTGAACAACGACTAGCGGCACTCTTAAAGATCAACGCCGAAATTGCCCGTGAAAAACCCGTGTACCGCAGTGAGCGTGAGCGGCTCGATGCCTACCTTATGACGTGTCCGATCGATTCGAGAAAGGCCTTCGCGTATTTCGGACTGATGATCGGCTCATTGCCACCTTTTGCCTTGGTCCTGAGGATCATCGGTGAAACAATGCCTGCGGATCGGATCCCGTTGATGTTCCTGATCCTGCTAACAGCAGCCGGGGTCGTGACCGGTGTCGCGGGTTACGCATCCGCTCGTTTCATCCCGTCAGCCCTCGATCGCGTATCGAACTTTCGACTGCCGAATCGGATCGCGCTGGTGACACTGATCGGCTTTGCCTGGGGCTCCGTTTCAGGAGCTGTCGGCGGTCTCTTCCTCTTTATCGTTGGAGCGCTCTTCGCGGGCATTGCGGGCGGGGGTATAGGTGCTATGACTTTGCCGATTCTGGTCCTTTTTCACTCAGCCTTGCGACGGGGCGACTTCATCGAGATCAAACATTTTCTTCCGATCGCGTTCGGAATTACGCTGACCCTCTGTGCACTTATACTGGGTCTGTAACTTCTACCGTCCTGCTCATTTCCTTTCGGCCTCTCCAAACAGCAGCGGCTTGTCGGCGGATTTCTTCTACCTTTGGCGGCATAACCGAACCGGTCTACCCGCGGACGTACATGCCGTCGGGGTCAACCTAAAGGTCAAACTCAAATAACCCCTACGGCTTTGCTTGCTCTTCGTGATTCGTTCTATGCTCTAGGTCGTGCTCGTTCTGCTCCACCTCTTCGCCCTTTTTCTCCTCGTACTGCTCGGGTTTTATGTTTTTGTCGCCGACCCGAGAAGCCGTGCCAATCAGACGTTCGCCGCATTCATAGCGTTCCTAGCTCTCTGGACCACAAAAGATCTTGTCTTCTGGAATTTTCACGACGCGGGCGTCGACGCCGGCTGGTGGGCCGCGGCCAGTTTCACGATCGCGCTCTTGATGCAGTTTGCGCTGGTTGTCTTCGCCTGGGTATTTCCTGAAAACGCGCGGACCCCAAAGCGTCGGGCCGCGATCTTGTTCGCTCCGAGCCTCGTCCTTATTCCCGCCGGGCTACTCGGCTTTCTCTGGCAAAAGGCGGCTTTCGATGACGGCCGGTTCGTGATCGATCTTTCTCCACTCGCCTACGTCTTCGTGGCGTATGTCTATTTCGTATTTTTCTATGGCGGCTCTGTGCTGTACTACAAATATCGGAAGTACAAGAACACGCAGCGCGGACAGCAGGTCGGAGCGATCCTTTGGGGCTTGGTGATCACGGGAATTCTCAAGACACTCGCCAACATCGTACTTCCGTTTTTCGGTGTTTACGATCTCCTTCCCTACAGCTCGATCTTTGTCCTCCCGGGCGTCGTCATATACGCGTACGCCATTTCGAACTTCAAACTCTTTTCACTGCAGACGGCGCTCGACCAGTTCCGCCTGTTTCCGATCACATACAAGATCGCCCTGAGCATCGCCTCGGTAGCGATCGCGAGCTTCGTTGTTTTCCAGCTTCCGATCGTCTGGTGGTCATTTCAGAACGGCGTAACGGCCGAAGGCTGGAGGCGATATCTGGTATTTAGCGTTGTCTCGGCGCTTGTGCCGAACCTTTTGCTTCTGCTGCTCGTTGTTCGAACTATTTCCCGACCGCTGCAGCGGATCACGGTCGCGGCAGTACAGGTCATAAAAGGCGACTATGGAACGGAAGTCGATCTCAGAAAAAGCAATGACGAGATCGGCCTGCTCGCAGATTCATTCAACGAAATGAGCCGAAAGATGGCATCGGATATCGAGAATTTGAGTCATATGAACGAGCAGCTTCTGCGGTCCAATAAGCTTGCGGCGATGGGTACACTTGCCGCCGGCGTTGCTCATGAGGTTAACAATCCGCTTGCGTCGATCTCGTCGCTGATCCAGATGATGCGATCGGAAAACGGCTCAGCGGACATAGGCGAAAGACTCGACCTGATCCAGACGCAGATCCAACGGATAACTCGCGTCACGAAAGACCTGACCGACTTTGCCCGGGCACGCCCGGCCGCCAAGTCTGCCGTCGACATCAATCGAGTGATCAAAACGGCGCTGCGTCTCGCCGAATTTGACTCCACTTTTCAGAAATTGAAGATTTCCAATCAATTGTCGGCGGACCTTCCGAAAATACTTGGCGATGCCGATCAACTGCAGCAGGTCTTCCTGAATATTTTTCTAAATGCTCGTGACGCGATGCCTGAAGGCGGCGAGCTAACCGTCTCGACCCGGAGTTCCGTTGATGAGATCTCCATAGAGGTTAGCGACACCGGTACCGGCATCTCGGCCGTCAACACAATGGACGTCTTCGACCCTTTCTTCACCACTAAGCCCGCCGGTAAGGGCACGGGACTGGGCCTCGCCGTATGTTACGGAATCATCACGGCACATGGCGGGACACTCGAAGTCAGGCAAAACGGCGGTCGGGGGGCAACGTTTGTAGTTACCCTGCCGGTCGCTTGACAGTCATTGAGATTCGTAGCAATTTATCTCTACACTCCGCGATATCAAATCTTTTCAAACGAGGGCCCGTTTCGATGAAACAACTTTACCTGTGCGTTGCAGCCATGCTGCTGATGACTTGTCCGCTTCTTGGCCAGACGAAGGAGACAGCATTTCTTAATGCCCGGATCGTTCCGATCGCGGGGCCTGTGATCGAGCAAGGCGTCTTGATCATTCAAGACGGCAAGATCAAGTACGTCGGCAATGTTCACTCAGCGAAGCTTGGGACTGACGTTGAGAAGATCGACGTCGCCGGCAAGACGATAATGCCGGGCCTCGTCGATTCCCACAGCCACATCGGCAGCGGTTCCGGAGCCGACGCGTCAGGCCCCATTCAGCCGGACGTCCGGCTTCTGGACGGGATCAACGCCCGGGCGTCGAGTATTCAACGCGCGCAGAGCGGAGGTATCACGACCGTCAACGTCATGCCGGGTTCGGGCCATCTTGACAGCGGCCAGACACTTTATCTAAAGCTCCGTGACAATGCCGTAAAGATTGACGATCTTCTCATCATCGGTCCGGATGGAAAATACGCCGGCGGAATAAAGTTCGCGAACGGAACGAACTCGATCCGTGCGGGTGGCGGGACCTTTCCGGGCACCCGCGCAAAGTCGGCCGCTCTCATTCGCGAGCAATTCATCAAGGCTCAGGAGTATCGCGACAAGATAAAAAAAACAGGAACTGACGACACAAAGCTTCCGGCCCGGGACCTCGCGATGGAAGCCCTGGTCGAGGTGCTCGAGGGTAAACGCACTGTCCATTTTCACACACACCGACACGATGACATCCTCACGGCGCTGCGCTTGCAGAAGGAGTTTGGCTTTCGGATCGTACTGCAGCATGTCTCCGAAGCCTGGAAAGTCGCGGATGAGATAGCCAGGGCAAAGGCCCCGGCGTCAATAATTATGATCGACTCGCCGGGCGGCAAGCTTGAAACCGTCGACCTAAGTTTCTCGAATGGTATGGCGCTCGAAAAAGCCGGAGCTCTTGTCGGATTTCACACGGATGACAGCATCACCGACTCACGCTGGTTCCTTCGTTCGGCCGGCCTTGCGGTTCGTGCCGGCATGTCATACGACAAGGCCCTGTATGCGATGACGATGGCAAACGCGATCATGCTCGATCTCCAGGATCGCGTAGGCTCGCTCGAACGTGGCAAAGATGCTGACTTCATCATTCTTTCGGGCGAGCCCCTCAGCGTGTACACACACGTTCTTCAAACCTGGGTTGAAGGCCGGAAAGTTTTTGACCGGTCCGACCCGAAGGATTATCTCATCGCGGTGGGCGGGCTCGGCGCCACTAATGACGGGGACGCCGGACATATAGATTGTTTCGACGGCGATATCGGAGGAAACGAGTAGTGAAGAACGAAAAACTAACAACTAGAAACGCTGCTTTATTCTGTCTTTTGCTTTTCACTTTTCACTTTTCACTTTTCACTTGCTCTGCACAGATCGCCGTCAAAGGTAGCGTTGTCTGGACGATGGCCGGGGATTCCATTTCAAACGGAGTTGTTCTCATCAAGGATGGCAAGATTGAAGCTGTCGGACCGGCCTCGAGCGTTTCCATCCCTGCGGGGTATCGCGTTATCAACGCAAACTACGTGACGCCGGGCCTCATCGACGCTCACAGCGTCGTCGGGTTGAACGGATATTTGAATCAGCCGCATGACCAGATGGCACTCGACGGTGGAGCGTCCATTCAGCCGGAACTGCGTGCGATCGATGCGTACAACGCGCAGGAAAGGCTTGTTGAATGGATCCGTGAATTCGGCGTGACGACGATTCATACCGGTCATCAGCCGTCGGCCCTTATCTCGGGTCAGACGATGATCGCAAAGACGTGGGGAAAGACCGTGGACGAAGCAACGATAGTTCCGACGGCGATGGTCGCGGTGACGATCGGCGACGGCGGAAATGCGGGAACGGGAAAATCGCCGGGCACACGCGCAAAGCAGGCGGCGATGCTTCGTGCGGAGATGATCAAGGCGCAGGAGAATTCAAAAAAGGCGGAACCGGCAAAGGATCTGAAGTCCGAGATAATGCTTCGCGTTATCAAACGCGAGATCCCGCTGCTCATCACGGCCCATCGCGCACAGGATATTCTGACCGCAATTCGCATCGCGAAGGAATTCAATCTCCGAATCGTGCTTGATGGTGTCGCAGAAGCACATATGGTTCTTAACGATATCAAAGCCTCCGGCTTCCCCGTGATCGTTCACGCAACGATGGCCCGAGCTGGCGGCGAAACCGAAAATCTATCGATCGAAAATGCTTCCCGGATCCGTGCCGCCGGAATCCCGGTTGCGATACAGAGCGGCTACGAGAGTTACGTCCCGAAAACCCGCGTCGTTTTGTTTGAAGCGGCGATGGCCGCAGCGAATAACCTGCTGCCGGCCGAGGCGATGGCGATGATAACGATCAACTCAGCTCGAATTTTAGGAATTGATAATCGCGTTGGCTCGCTCGAGAAAGGCAAGGATGCCGACATCGCGATGTATGACGGCGATCCGTTCGAATTTACGACGCGATGCACGGGAACGATCATCAACGGACAGATCGTAAGTGAAGTCGTGAGATAGCTGAATCTCTTTTTCATTACGTAATTAGTAATTACCTAATTACATAATTTTTAATGCAGAAGGTCTTTATGCTCGCATCATTTTTTTTGCCATTGCTTCTTTTGTTCCAGGCACCGGGTGTATCGCCGAAGCCAACCGAAACACCGAAACCTACAGAAACCCCAGCCGCTCAAAAGGACGAACCGCCGGTCGTTACAAAACACACGGCACGCGTCAGCGGACGTACTCTGAACTATACGGTTACGACCGGCTTTATGCCGATCAAGAATGCGACCTCGGGGGATACCGAAGCACGAATGTTCTACATGGCGTACACGCTCGACGGCGGGACCGATCCGAAGACGCGCCCGCTGATGTTTTCTTTCAACGGTGGGCCCGGTTCCGCTAGTGTATGGCTTCATCTCGGTGCCCTCGGGCCGCGCCGTGTAAAGATGCTCGACGACGGAATGATGCCGCCGCCGCCGTACGAGATGGTCGACAATGATCAAACCTGGCTTGATCAGACAGATATGGTATTCATCGATCCGGTCGGAACCGGATATTCGCGAGCCACCAAACCGGACCTCGCAAGCAAGTTCTTTGGCGTCAATGGAGATATCGAATCGGTCGGTGAGTTTATTAGGTTGTATCTGGGGCGCAGCGAGCGTTGGGCGTCACCTCTATTTCTAGTTGGGGAAAGTTACGGCACGACGCGAGCCGCCGGGTTGTCGAATCACCTCTTCGAACGCGGTATCGGGCTTAACGGGAT
>JBBKXD010000229.1:0-3790 GCA_037969295.1 Pyrinomonadaceae bacterium
GTCCCGGGATGTCCTTTGAACATCCGCGTCGGCGAGAATTCCCCTAATTTGTGCCCAACCATATTCTCGGTTACGAATACCGGAATGTGCCGCTTGCCGTTATGTACGCCAAACGTCAGGCCGACCATGTCAGGCGAGATCGTCGAACGACGCGACCAGGTTTTGATCGCCGGCGGTTTCTTTCCACCATCCGCTATCCGCTGGAGCGTGCGGGAAACACTTAAGTCAATGAACGGTCCTTTTTTTAATGAACGAGGCATTTTTCAATTTTGGATTTTGGATTTTGGATTTTGGATTTCATTCCGCATTCCGCATTCCGCCTTCCGCACTCCTATTTCCGTCTCCTGTCCTTCACGATCATATTGGTCGTGCGTTTGTTGCGACGCGTTTTGTATCCGCGTGTCGGCTGTCCCCACGGCGTTACCGGGTGACGTCCGCCGGACGTTTTTCCTTCACCACCGCCGTGCGGGTGATCGACCGGGTTCATTGCAACACCACGAACCTTCGGACGTTTTCCCATCCATCGGCTGCGTCCCGCCTTGCCAAGCGAAACGTTCTCGTGCTCGGTGTTGCCAACCTGTCCAACGGTCGCCATACAAACGACTGGAACTTTTCTTACTTCGCCCGACGGCATACGAAGCTGAGCGTAATCGCCTTCCTTCGCAACTATCTGTGCAAAGCCTCCGGCCGAGCGGACCATTTGCCCACCCTTTCCCGGTCGAAGTTCGATATTGTGAACTTCCGTTCCGAGCGGGATATTCTTGATCGGCAGCGCATTTCCCGGAAGAATATCCGCGTCCTCGCCGCTGTGGATCATCGTATTCACCTTCAAGCCGACCGGTGCGATGATGTAACGCTTCTCGCCGTCGAGATACGTGATCAATGCGATATGTGCCGAGCGGTTCGGATCGTATTCGATCTGCGACACCTTGCCCGGAATCCCGGCCTTGTCACGCTTGAAATCGATTATCCGATAGTGGCGCTTGTGGCCTCCGCCGCGGCGTCGGACCGTGATCCGGCCATCGTTGTTTCGACCGGAGATTCTCTTTTTCGGCTCGAGCAACGACTTCTCGGGGGTTGCTCCCGGCGTCAACTCGTCGCGCGTCAGATAGGTCTGATAGCGTCGTGCCGGTGATGTCGGTTTTAATCTCTTGATTCCCATAACTATTGATTTGAAATTTCAAATTTCAAATTTGAAATGCGATCGCTAGATCGCCTCCGCGTAATCAACCATTGGCTCGCCTTTCTTCAAAGTGACGTAAGCCTTTTTCCAACTTGGTCGGCGTCCTTCTTGTCGGCCGCGTTTTTTGATCTTGCCTTCGTAATTGACGGTACGAACGCTTGAGACCTTGACGTTGAAAATTTCCTCGACAGCTTTCTTGATGTCCAGCTTGCCGGCGGTCTTCTCGACGCGAAACGTCAAAACCTGACCGGCTTTGCGTGCGCTATTCTCGTCGGTCGAATCCTCTTTCAGGATCACGCTCTTCTCGGTGACGACCGGCGATTTCAGAATGTCCCAAACAGTAAAGTTACTCATCTTCGCCCGCCTCCTTCTTTACAGCTTTCGGCTTCGTCTCTTTTTTCTTAGGTGCCGCAGCTTCAGCCGCTTTCTTAGGTGCCGCAGCTTCAGCCGCAGGTTTTTCTGTTTTCGGTTTAGCTTCCTTCTTCGGCTTCGGCTCTTCGCCGGCCTGGGCCTTTTCGACTTTCTCGGCTTTCGCCTTTGCCGGGCTTTTCGCCTTCGGAGCTTCTTCAGAAGCTTCGGTAGACTTTCCGCTCTCGGCCTTTGGATCGAGAAGCTGATTCAACTCTTCGATTGCCGCCTTCGAGATCAAAAGCTTTTCGTGATAAAGAATGTCGTAGATATTCAACCCGAAACTGTTCGTTACTTTCGTCTTTTCGACGTTACGCGACGACAAAACTAAATTCGCGTTATCGAGTGAATCGACGATCAGCGTTTTTGTGCGTTTTCGGTTCTCAACCAAACCAAGCGCTCCAACTGCTTCGAGAAAATCTTTCGTCTTGGGCGTTTTAAAACCAAACTCTTCGACGATTATCAGGTTGCCTTCGCGAAGCCTTTCAGAAAGAGCTGAACGCAAAGCGCCGCGGCGCATTTTCTTCGGCATCTTGTAAGACCAATCGCGCGGCTGCGGTCCGTGAACGTTACCGCCGCCTTTCCACAACGGCGAGCGGAGCGAAGCGATACGCGCTCGACCCGTGCCCTTTTGCTTCCACAGCTTACGGCCCGAACCGGAAACGTTCCCGCGGGTTTTTGTCGCAGACGTTCCCTGTCGGCCATTCGCCTGATAATTCATCAAAGCGGCGTGGATCAGCGACTCGTTCAGCTCGACGCCGAACACGGCGTCCGCCAGGCTGACTTCCCCGACTTCTTTATTCTTTAAATTGCGAACCTTTACGGTAGGCATAAATTTCTCACTCCGTTCGAGTCCTCGAGTCTATCGAGTCTCTCGAGTCCGTCTAGTCGTGAACGTCGGACTCGATAGACCCGACAGACTCGATAGACTTCCTATGACTTCTTCACAATAACCAAACTTCCATTCGCTCCCGGCACGGCACCGCGAACCATCAACAAATTGTTCTCGGCATCGACGCGGGCGACAGTTAAGCCTCTTACGGTCACGCGGTCGTCGCCCATGTGGCCCGACGAACGCGTTCCTTTGATAACACGCGATGGATACGCCGACTGGCCGATCGAACCCGGTGCACGTACGTTCATCGAACCGTGCGACTCAGGACCGCGCTTAAAATTGTGACGCTTGATGGTACCGGCGAATCCGCGTCCCTTCGACTTGCCGACGACCTCAATTTTGTCGCCGTCAGCAAAGACGTCAACTTTGACCTGATCGCCGATCGCTGCTTCGGGCTCAGCCGTCAGACGAAGCTCTCTCAAGATGCGGGTCGGCGGAACGCCGCCTCCGGTTTTCTCAAAATGCCCGCGAAGAGGTTTCGTCACATTCTTCAAACGGATCGGCACATCCTCGACGAGTCCGAGCTGAACAGCGTTATAGCCGTCACGGCCCGCCGCACTTTTCGTTTGAACGACAACACAAGGTCCCGCTTTGATGACGGTCACCGGTGTTACCGTTCCGTCTTCCGCAAAGATCTGCGTCATTCCAAGTTTTCTACCAATGATTCCGCTAATCATATATTTCGATTTTGGATTTTGGATTTGCGATTTTGGATTGTCCGATCGACCCTCGCCAATCCAAAATCCAAAATCTAAAATCTAAAATCGGTTAACTTCTGCCAAACGCTTTAATCTCGACATCCACACCGGCCGGCAGATCAAGCCGCATCAGCGCGTCAACCGTTTCCGCCGTCGGATCGAGAATATCCATCAAACGCTTGTGCGTTCTGATCTCGAACTGCTCACGCGATTTTTTATCGACGTGGGGCGAACGCAGGACCGTCCACTTGTTCTTGATCGTCGGGAGAGGAATCGGACCAGCGATCCTTGCTCCGGTGCGCTTCGCCGTGTCGACTATCTCCTGCGTCGATTGATCGAGCACGCGGTGATCGTAAGCTTTCAGCTTGATGCGAATTTTTTCGTTTAACATATCTTTAGCAATAAGCATTCAGCAATAAGCATTCAGCAACTTTCTTTTTGCTTACTGCTTATTGCTTACTGCTGGTTTTATTCAACTACTTCTGAAACCGTACCGGCACCGACCGTTCGGCCGCCTTCGCGGATAGCGAACCGAAGTCCTTTCTCCATCGCGATCGGGGCGATCAACGTGATCTCCATCTGGATGTTGTCTCCGGGCATCACCAT
>JBBKXD010000230.1:0-4393 GCA_037969295.1 Pyrinomonadaceae bacterium
ACAAATCTTTGCAGATTTTTAGACCAATGCCCTTATTTCATCGTCTTATCATCGTAAAAAGGGCTACAATACGGAAGATCTCGTAATAAAAAACTTGTGTTTCTCGAAGGATTGGTCTAGATTGCTATCTGTAAAACATAATTTAACGGCCACCGACCCACCTTGCCGTTTTCGGGAAATCCTTCACAGATATAGAAAAATTCAATTAGTTGCCTAGAGGAGGAAAGGGTATGTTCAGTTTGAAATCGCATGCGCTGCTGCGAATGATAAGCGTGTCGGTTTTTATTCTGCTTTCACTGGTGATGGTCCCGGCCCAGGACGATCCGGATCCGAATTCACCGACGCCGATCTTGCTTAGCGAGAACGATTCGACGCGGGCCCTTGCGTCGTCGGTGGGGAAGAGCAGACGGTCGTCGCGAACCTCCGCACGAGTCTTCTGGCCGAACCAGAAGATCCAGATGTCTGTGACCAATATCGATCTGCTCGATGGCGAGGGAGCGAACGCGTTCCGCGTTTACATTCAAGATGCGAAAGGCCGCGAGTACCGCTTTCCGGTCCTTGATATTCGTCCCTCCGATCTTCAAAAGAATGTCTTCGAAGTTGTCGTCGCGTTGACCGACGATCTTCATTACTGGGCCGAGCCGCCAGTGGAGGGAGATGTTTTGGTACGTCTATCGTGGCGCGGTTTGTCGAGCAATCGAGTTCGTCTGGCATTAGGCGCGACCGGAGGAGCCGTCAAAGACGATCCGGATGCAAGGCCCACGCCGCTTTCGGCTGTGAACGGTTCTAAAGGCTTCGGCGGAGACGATGGTCCGACGAATGAATTAGTAGGCTACAAATGGTCGGGCGACCGAATGCGATTTCTCGAGCAGGCGACATTCGGCCCGACGCAGGCACTGGATAACCGAATTCGCCGTATAGGATTGAAGACGTGGCTCGCCGAACAGTTCGAGATCCCGTATCCTTCCGCGGCCAATCCATATCCGAATATCGATCTGAGGCCAACCACGCCGCTTTCCGATTGCGACGGCCAAAACGGTGACGACGTTCCGCCGACATGTTTTCGCGATCATTACTCGATGTATCCGGTACAGATCTGGTTTTACAAAGATGCCCTTTACGGAGAACCGCAGCTTAAGCATCGGGTTTCCTGGGCTCTGAGTCAGATCTGGGTCATCTCGGGCGTCGATACTCAACAGTCTTCGTGGATGATCGAGTATCACCAACAGCTGAGCAAGAGCGCATTCGGCAACTGGCGCACGCTGATGTATGACGTGACGCTGAATCCGGGAATGGGCAATTATCTCGACATGATCCGTTCGACAAGAACAAATCCGAACGAGAATTATCCGCGCGAGGTCCTGCAGCTTTTCAACATCGGCCTTTTCATGCTGAACCAGGACGGAACGAACCAGGTGGACGGACTGGGCAATCCGATCCCGACCTACGATCAGACGACGATCAATAACTTTACAAAAGTCTTTACCGGATGGCGCGACTGTCGGCCCGCGGATCTCAATGCAAGCTGCCCGGACTGGGTCGCGGGTATGCCGGATTACAAGGACCCGATGTCCCTGAATACGGGGAGCCACGATCTAACAACGAAAACTCTTTTGAACTACCCGGGCGTTACGAACCAAAGCATCGCCGCCTGTACAGGCTGTAACGCGGCGCAGATCTATACATACGCCTACACCTCGCTCAATCAGGCACTCGACAACATTTACAATCATCCGAACGTGGCGCCGTTCGTCAGCAAACTGCTCATCCAGCAGATGGTGACGAGCGATCCGACACCCGCCTATGTAGGGCGTATTTCGGCGGTGTTCAATGCGAATCGGACAAGCCCGACTCAGATGAAAGAGGTCGTAAAGGCGATCCTTCTCGATCCGGAGGCTCGCGGCGATATCAAAACCGATCCGCGTTACGGAAAACTCCGCGAACCGGTTCAGTTAACGACGAATCTCTACCGAAACTTTAACGTTACGGATGCGGCGGGGACCGGCCAGAGCGATGGAGACATAAATCGTTATCCCTCGGGCCAGGGACAGAATGCATTCAACGCTCCGACCGTCTTTAACTATTATCCGCCCGATTTCACGGTTCCCGGAACCACGCTTTTGGCACCGGAGTTTGGCATCTATACGACGGGCACGTCGATCGGACGAGCGAATATCGCAAACTCGATTGTCTTTGGCCAGATAAACGTGGCCCTTCCGAACTCGCCAAACGGTACGAAGATAAATCTCGGGGATCTGATGGCAATTGCGGCGGCCGATACCACCAGCAATCAACTGCTCGACCATTTGAATACCCGGATGATGCACGGTGCAATGTCCGCGCAGATGAAGAGCACTATCATGACTGGGGTCAATGCAGTCGCGTCGACCGATACGCTCGGACGTGCCCGTGCCGCAGTTTATTTGATCGCGACGTCGTCGCAATTTCAGGTGCAGAGGTGAAAAATATGAAACAGGATAGACGCCAATTTTTGATCAAATCCGGATGCACATTGGGTATGACGGCGCTCGCCACGCAGATGCGTCACTTCGGCTTGATGAGCGCGATCGCTCAAAAGACCAGTGATGATAGCGAGAATGCTGTCCCAAGCGACTACCGCGCGCTTGTCTGCATCTTTCTGTCGGGTGGAAATGACGGGAACAACACCCTCATCCCGAATCACAACGACGCGACGATCAGTAACTACTCGGCATACTTCAATGCCCGAAACGCGCAGGGCCTCGCGATCCCGCAAGCGAACCTGTTGCCGATCGCGGTTCCTCGAATGGGTGGCTTGTCGTACGGACTTCATCCGTCGCTCGGGATCCAACCGCCTGGAACCAACATCGTCAACAACGGCATTCACGAGCTGTGGGGAATGGGTAAAATGGCCATCGTCACGAATGTCGGGACGCTCGTCGCTCCGATGACGAAGACGCAATATCAGAACGGATCGGTACAGAAGCCTTTCCAACTGTTTTCCCACTCCGATCAGGTTTCGCAGTATCAGGGCGGCCGGAGTGATATCGCAACTTATACGGGATGGGGCGGTCGCGTTTCCGATCTGCGGACGATTCCCGATAACCCGAGCGGATTGATACCGATGATCACGTCCATCTCGGGCGCTCAGCTTTTCACCGCTGGTCAGACAACGCTTGCGCTGGCGATCGCGAATGCGGGTACGGGTCTTAATAACGTATTGAATCCCCAAGGCTATAACGCGACGGCACCGTCGCAGGCCCGTCTTGCCGCGTTCAATCAGCTTCGCGGAATAGACCTTAGTTCCGATCTCGTAGCCGCGGCAAGCCACGTCACGGATCAGGCGATCGCGGCGAACGGTGTTTTCCAAACATTTCAGGAGGTGACGGTCACTTTTCCAAACACCAATATCGGCAACCAACTAAAACAGGTTGCCCGAGTGATCAAGAAACGGACCGATCTTAGTGTAAATCGCCAGGTATTTTTTGTTCAGCTCGGCGGGTTTGACACGCACAACAATCAGACCGCGGCAAACGGACAGACCGGCTTGCTCACTCAGTTGGGCCAGGCCATGCGGTCGTTCTATGACGAGATGGGTGTGCAAGGGATCTCCGACAAGGTCACGCAATTTACGATGGCTGATTTTTCGCGAACACTGGGCCCGACGGGGACCGGAGCGGCGGTCGGCAGCGATCACGCGTGGGCGAATCACCACTTCATTATCGGTGGCGGAATCACGGCGAGCGACTTCTACGGTGTTAACACCACCAACGGAACACCGTTTCCGATGCTGGTATTCAACGGCCCCGACGACGCGGACAGCGGCACCGGCGCACGCGGCCGCTGGATCCCGACGACGTCGGTCGAACAATACGCGGCGACGCTTGCACGCTGGTATGGATTGCCGGACGCGAATCTCGCGACCGTATTTCCGAAGATCGGCAATTTTGCGAATACGAACCTTGGGTTTATGCAGCCGCCGGCGGCATAGATCCGAGCAAATCCTTGTTTTTCCGCCAGGCAGGACGTTTCGATGCGTTCTGCCTTTTTTCATCCTTCTTGAACTTTGACCGCCGCGAACCTAGAATCGAAATGACGCCGTGAATCTACCGAACTACTTAACTTTTGCCAGAATCATAATCGTGCCGCTGCTGGTCGTCGTTTTGCTGACACCGGTGGCCGATCAGTGGTTTGGCATCAGCGGATACGCGCTTGCGATCTTTATTTTTTTGATCGCATCCTTCACGGATATTTTGGACGGCCATATTGCCAGGCGACGGAATCAGGTTTCGACACTCGGAAAATTTCTCGACCCGATTGCGGACAAGCTTTTGGTGTCGGCGGCCCTCATCGTCCTTGTCGAAAAACATCTCGCACCGTCATGGGCCGTCGTAATTATCCTGAGTCGCGAATT
>JBBKXD010000231.1:0-2760 GCA_037969295.1 Pyrinomonadaceae bacterium
TACAACAAGTATTCCTTGTCAGTTATCAGCACGGCCCGGTGATTGTCGGTCCCGACATCGATGTCCGTCCGCCGCATCCCGCCGTTGCGTGCAATGAATGTTCGCCTTTCGACTTCACCCGTACGGACGACCAACTCCGCCTGAAAAACCTCGGGCTCGCGAGCGGCGAATGGATATTCACTCTTCGGTTCGGCAGTAAATCCGGCTGTCGAATCTTCGCTGCTCCGCCAAAGGCTGCATCCGGCAAATACAATCGACGAAACGCATATCGCGTGAAAGATTTTAGCCGGAGTTGACAAAAACATTCGAGTGATCGAAGTTTATCATACGGTCCGGAGAGCAATGAATTTACTGATCTGGCAAGCGATCTACCTGGCGATGGCCGCGGTTATTTTACCGGTCTCGCCGTTCCTGTTCCTGCTCGGACAGCACACTCGCCGCAAGGTCGGTTTGCTGCCCGAAGCCGCCGGTGCGACGACAGGAGTTGTCGGCGGAGGAGAAGTCGCAGCGAAGCTTTTCGTGATCGGTGAATCAACAGTCGCCGGCCTTGGAGCTCGAACTCATGCACACGGACTCACCGGGCAATTTGCCGAGCAGTTGAGCGAGAGCGTTGGAAAAACGGTCAGCTGGTCGGTCGTCGGAAGAAACGGCGTCACCGCGAAACGAACGATCGATGAATTGATTCCTCTAATGCCGGCCGAAAAGTTCGACTACATTCTCGTCGGGCTTGGCGGCAACGACGTCATGAAGCTCAGCAGCCCGCGTAAATGGCGTCGCGATATGACCCGGCTGCTTGAGATCCTGCGTGAAAAGAATCCGGACGCACCGATCTTTGTCACGAATTGTCCGATGATCAAATATTCTCCCGCGATCCCGCACCCGATAAAGTTTCTTCTTTGGGAACTTTCAAAGCTGCACGACGCGAATATCAGAGAATTTACCGCGGGCATGGACCGCGTCTTCTACTATCATCAGCCGACCGGCATCCGGACCGAAGGGTTTTTCGCCGACGGAATCCATCCTTCGGAACAAGGCTACGCCGACTGGTCGGCTGCGATGATGCGATTCTTTGAGACGAACTACAAATGGTAAACGCTGAAGAGCTGGCTAGAGAGCTTCGGGCGCGGATCGATTCGCACTTCGAATGGCTACTGGTGCGCTCGACCGGCGCAACGTTTCCGTTGAGAAGGGATGAGATCGAGATCTCGACCCGGGCTGAAAAGACTTTGCTCACGGTGCTCGACGATTCGGGCATCGGCGTCTCGCGGGTTCTGACATTAAACAACGACCCGGGCTCTCCGGAAATATCGATCGAGGTCCGCCGTCAATTTGCGAAGTCGAGTGAAACGATCCGGCTGGTTCCACGCACACCGGCGATCCAACTCAGCCTGAACGTAGAATTCGCCCGGCTCGAGCGTGCAAATTCGATTGCCGCCGGGCTCACAAAAATCTTCCCGGAATACAAACTTTCCCGACTCGCACTAAATGTCGAGAACGGACGGCTCGCGCAGATCTTTCTCCGCGATCCGCGTGGCGTCGATGTCGCCGTCATGGCGGACGTGACGGCGACGATGATCCATGAAGCGGTGATGACGACGGCGATGCTCTGGCGTGAGAAGCTGCAGTCGAGAAAAAAGCCGATCAACAAAATCTGGATCGCCGGCGAGCGAAAGCAGATCAGAAATGTCCGAAAGCTGGTCGGGCTCTTTCATCAGAATGTCGCGGCGAGATTCCGTATCTTCGAAGTGGCGGACGATGCCGGACGTCCGACCGTCAAAGAACTGCAGAGACCTGAGTTCCGCACGCTCTGGCGAGAGAAGGCAAAAAAGATAACGCTGCCGGCGGAGATCCGGCCCAGCCGCACGGCCGAAAGAATTCTCGGGCTTTCGCCGCTCGCGACGGATGTGATTTTTTCAAAGCAAGGCGAAACGATCCGTTTCCTCGGGCTGCCGTTCGCCCGCGTCCGCACCGTAGCGGGAGACGAAAAAGCGTGGTTCGGCATCGATCGTAACCGGAGTCAGCTAAATGAAAGTTCATGGGGCGAGCTTGTCGAACTCGTGCGCCAGCTTGGCGTATATCGCAGTGCCGATACGCCAAACAAGCGTCACGAATTTTACCGGGCGTCGCCTGAGGCGTGGCTCGAATCCATCTTGCGGCGGAACATCAAACAGCTTGACGCAAACCTTATCCTTTCGCCGATCTACAACCAGTTTCGTGCGTCGGCGGACAAGATCGATCTTCTCGCGATCCGACGCGACGGACGACTGGTGATAATTGAGCTTAAAACTTCACCCGACCGCGAGACCGTCTTTCAGGCCGCCGACTATTGGCGAAAGATCGAGCTTCAACGGCGGCGTGGTGAGCTCACGCGAATTCGGGCTTTCGGGGAAATGAAAATTCAGGACAAGCCGGCGCTTGTTTACGCCGTCGCTCCGGCACTCAGTTTTCACAGGGATTTCGGATACTTCGCTCAAGCATTACGCCCTGAGATCGAGATGTGGAGATTCGAACTTCGCGAAGATTGGCGGTCGGAGATAAAGATCCTTACGCGCCGTGAGTATCGGTGATAACTGATAATTGATAGTTGATAGTTGATAAGTGACTCTCTTGAACCGTCCGTATCAGTTATCAGTTATCAGTTATCACTAGCGTTGCGTTAAAAATCGAACAAAGTCAATTGGTTACAGGTCTGGTCTTTGAAAACTTGTAGATAAGGAGGTTGAAACAGCGTATTTATCGGCGTCTTGTCGAAAATGTTGA
>JBBKXD010000232.1:0-3549 GCA_037969295.1 Pyrinomonadaceae bacterium
AGCGATGTGTGCTCGATCAAGGTGAAATTATCTTTAGTAAATCGGTGGAAAAGGATCGAAAAATAGAAGATGGCAAAAAAGAGCCCGGCGAATACGGCTGCGATAGAAAAGTGCTGTGATGGGTCGTAACGGTTAAGGTGCCATCCACCGTAGATCACCCATACGAAAGGAACAACAAGATACATGAATGCTCTGCCATATGTTCTGAACGAGGTTGCGAGTATAGCGATCGACGCCGCCGCCAGATATGCGAAGAGGGTCCAATACTTTGCCGATTCAAGTGCGGCATCGCTGAGGGCAAAACAAAAAGCGTAGAAGATAAAGCCCGTCGCCAAAGCACAGATGAGATTTTCCTTCTTATCGCCTTCGCCGGTTTCCATACCAAGCCTTTCTTGCGTGAGCTTGGTTCCGTAAAAAATCACGAAGAATGCGGCGAGAAAGACCAGTGCGAGGTTAAAATGCTGCGGCGCGGTGTACTTTGTAACGAACCATCCGTAGAAGATCGCCCAGGTAAAAACGGATGACGTATAAAAAATAGGCTTCCAGGATCGCTTGATCGAGATCGCGAGAATCCCGGTGTTTACAACCGACATGTATCCGAACAACGCAAGATAGTTTCCCGAATCGTTGCTCAGCAGAAACGGTACCGCGTACGAGCCGACAAGCCCCACATGGGCGATGACCTGACGGTTGTAGATCAATGCCGCTGCGACGGTGAATATCGTAAACATCACCATCAACGAAAAGGCCGGAAGTTGTGCGATCAGTTGGTATGGCGAATACGCGAAGTATGTGACGAAGTACATGATCGCCATACCGCCGCTGATAAGCACGGCACTAAAATTGTGATACTTCGGCTTGAGCTTGATCGCGAGACCTACCAGGCCGAAACCAAAGATGTAGCCTATGACGATCCTCGCCAGCGGACTGATCAGGTTGTTGTCGATCGCATATTTCGAGCCGATACCGACGCCTAATACAAGTACAAGTATCCCGATCTTGCTTATGAGGTTTTCACCGATGAACTTTTCGAGATCGGCGCGGGCGTTCTCGGTATAACTGGAAAAGAAGCGAGAGAATGGATCGCCGGAAACCGTGGCCGACGACAAAACAGGCTCATCCTCATATTCGACGCGATGCGGAAGTTTATAGCTGGACTCGGTCTGGTCCGTCGGCTGTCTCTCAGTGTGAATCGCTTCTTTCGGAGGCGCAGGTTTAGGGCGTTCCGGAGGAGTGTAGAGTGAACCCCTCACGCGCTCGGCCGGCGTGGGCGGACGGGTCGCTCGCAGCCGTGTAATCTCGCCTCTGATCAAGCTGATCTCTTTCTGGAAATCGATCTGTGTCCGAACCAGACGATCGAGACGATTTTCCAGCTCCTGGATTTTCGGGTCAGTTTCAGGCATAGGATGATGAGAGGTGAGCTGCAATTCAGAACGCCTTGCGGCTTATTTGCCAAACGAACAGGCTGATTGTAGCTTAAGTATTTACCGATTCGAAAAGAATTTATGGACCGAAATATTAAAGCTCCGACGGGCACGGAACTCACCTGCAAGAATTGGCTGATCGAAGCGGCGTATCGGATGATCCAGAACAATCTCGACGCCGATGTCGCTTTTGATCCCGACAATCTGATCGTTTACGGCGGACGGGGGAAAGCGGCGCGAAATTGGGAGTCGTTCGATGCGATCCTTCGTTCATTGCGCGATTTGAACGAGGACGAAACGCTTCTCATCCAGTCCGGTAAACCGGTCGGTATTTTCAGATCTCACACCGACGCACCGCGTGTGCTGATCGCGAATACGAACATCGTGCCGAAGTGGGCAACGCAGGAACAATTTGACGAATACGAGCGGCAGGGTTTGATGATGTACGGCCAGATGACTGCCGGATCGTGGATCTACATCGGCACACAGGGAATTCTTCAGGGCACATACGAGACATTTGGTTCGCTTGCACGTCAGCGCGGCTGGGGAGATCTTTCTCGACGCTTGGTCTTGACCGCCGGCCTCGGCGAGATGGGCGGAGCTCAAGCTCAGGCGATCACATTCAACGGCGGCGTTGGAATTATCGTCGAAGTCGACCCGGCTCGCATCGAGCGCCGCATGCGTCTGAAACAAGTGGATATGTCTACGGAGAACCTCGACAAAGCTCTGGAGATTGCCGGCGAAGCTATTGAACAGGGCCGGGCTCTCTCGATAGCTCTCCTTGGCAATATTTGCGACGTGCATCGCGAGATACTCGCGCGGAACATCTACCCGGATGTAGTAACTGACCAGACATCGGCACACGATGTCCTGTACGGGTATATTCCGGCTGGCCATACGGTCAAAAGCGCGGCGAAACTTCGCAAACGAAATCCGGCGAAATACAAGGGCCTTGTGCTGGATTCGATGGCGGACCACGTGAGCTCGATGCTGAAATACACCGAGCGGGGTTCGGTCGTATTCGACTACGGAAATAACCTGCGGCAGCATGCCTTTGACGCCGGCGTCGAGAAAGCGTTCGATTATCCGGGCTTTGTACCCGCATATATCCGCCCTCTGTTTTGCGAGGGCAAGGGCCCGTTTCGCTGGGTCGCTTTGTCGGGCGAAAAGGAAGATATCTACAAGACGGACGAAGCGATCATGAACCTCTTCCCCGACGACGATCACTTGGCGAGGTGGCTGACCATGGCTCAGGAGAAGGTTGAATTTCAGGGCTTGCCCGCGCGCATCTGCTGGCTCGGTTACGGCGAGCGTGCAAAGGCCGGTTTGAAATTAAATGAGATGGTCGCCTCAGGCGAGCTAAAGGCCCCGATCGTCATCGGACGGGATCATCTCGACTGCGGTTCGGTCGCTTCGCCGAATCGCGAGACGGAAGCGATGAAGGACGGCAGCGACGCGATCGCCGACTGGGTGTATCTGAACGCGATGATCAATGTCGCCGGCGGTGCGACGTGGGTCTCGCTGCATCAGGGCGGCGGCGTCGGCATCGGTTACAGCCTGCACGCCGGCCAGGTCATCGTCGCCGATGGCACCCCCGAAGCAGCTAAGCGAATCGAACGTGTATTAACTACCGATCCCGGCATGGGAATTATTCGCCATGCGGATGCAGGCTACGAAGAGGCGATCGAGTTTGCGGAGAAGAATGACGTGAAGGTGCCGATGAATCCGCGTCTTTAAACTCAAATCCTTCGAAAGTAAGGCCACAGCGGGTTACCTCCGTGTAACCTCCCCTCCTTCGAGCCCCGGTGTCACTAAAAAAGTCCTGGGAAAAGACTGACGCAATACCATTTCAAAATCGGATCACCGAACACAAAAAAGCCGCAAGAGTGTTACCTCCCGCGGCTTTCGTGTTTGTGGGAAACCGTTAGTAGCGGCGAACCTTTCGATAGCGTCGCTTCTTCTTGTTCAGCTTATATGTATAAAGGGCCGAGCTACCCGCGCCGATGCCAGCGCCGATGAGGGCACCTTTACCGCCGCCGGCGATGCCGCCGATGAGTGCACCCGCACCCGTTCCGACTGCCATATTTACGCGATTACGATGCCGTCTGTAATAGCTTGGCTTTGC
>JBBKXD010000233.1:0-8953 GCA_037969295.1 Pyrinomonadaceae bacterium
CGATTCTCTTCCGCCGAGAAACGTCGCGAGCGTTGGACAGACGAGTTGAATGCGGACGAAGTGCTGCTTGGCGGAAACACCATGATCTTCGAGGCGAGAAAATTATGAGCAAGCTTTCACACTACGATGAAGCTGGCGGAGTGAAAATGGTCGACGTATCGGCCAAGGAGGTCACGACGCGACGCGCGGTCGCATCGTGCAGGGTTCTGCTGTCGGGCGATACTCTGGAATTACTCCGCTCGCAAAAGAACCCGAAAGGCGACCCGCTCGAAGTCGCACGCATCGCGGGGATCATGGCCGCTAAGAAGACGCCCGAGCTAATTCCCCTCTGCCATCAGATCAATTTGTCGAAGGTGAACGTGACGGCCGAAATACGCGACTTCGGAATCCACATTGAAGCCGAAGCCGTGACCGACGCGAAAACCGGCGTCGAGATGGAAGCTCTGACGGCGGTGTCGGTAGCGGCCCTGACGATCTACGACATGTGCAAAGCCGTGCAGAAAGACATCGTTATTACGGACATTCGGTTGGACGGTAAGACGGGCGGAAAGGAAGAGTACACTCGATAGGGCGAACGGACGGACCGTGAACGCGGAAACTACCGTCTGGATAGGAGGGGAGCATTTTCTTCATTCACCGTTCATAGTTCACCGTTCACCGTTACGAAGGTCTTACCTTCGTTCGAACTTTGATGTAATATCGAACGTAAAGGCAGACGAAGGAGTTTTACAAGATATGCGACACAGAATTGCCGAGGAAGCCAAACCACAGCTATTGCTTTTGCTGCTTGCGACCGCGATCACGGTCGCTCTCTACTTCATACCGCTCGCCGAGTATCTCGTCTACCCGATCCGTCTGTTTGTTACATTCATTCACGAGAGCAGCCACGCGATAGTCGCCGTTGTGACAGGCGGCTCCGTGCAAAGCCTGACTATCTCGACCGACGGCAGTGGGGTTGTCTATTCGGCGCCGGGCGGAATGATCGGTGCACTGCTGACCTCAAGCGCCGGCTATCTCGGCACGACCGCGTTCGGTGTGTTGATGTTGTACTTGATTCGCAGATCTCTTTCTCCTAACAAGATCCTGACCGGACTCGGCATATTCGTCGCAGTGATGACGGTGGTCTTTACGATAATCAGCCCTGTGTTCAACTTTCTGTCGCTAAACGCTTCGTTTTCAAGTATCGCTTTTACAATCGTTGCCGGTGGTTTGCTCGCCGCGGCACTGGTCGGTTTAGGCATTTACTCGAAGGCGAATGTCGCGAACTTCGCCGTCGCGTTTCTCGCTGTGCAGTGTCTGCTCAACGCGGCGCTTGATCTCGTTAATGTTTTCTTCATCAATGCTCCGCTCGTCGGAGCTGACATTCAGAACGACGCAAGCAACATGTCCGCCGCAACCGGAATACCCGGGATCGTGTGGGTTGTAATTTGGATGGGCATCTCACTGCTTATGATCTCGCTCGGCCTGCGTTTGTATGCTGTAAAGCATAACGAAGCCGCAGCGGACGATTCGGTGTTTGAGACAGACTCGTCGGTTTGACGCCTTCGTGAACGATCGCTTTTGGGCTTTCTCGAGACAGTCAATACCACCTGCGTAAGCGGGTGGTCGAGAGCTGAGACCGAAGAAACGTGATTTTTCGCTGACTCCACGCCACCCGCTTACGCAGGTGGTACTGACCTATTGCCCACGCAGCTACTAACCATGAAAATACTATTATCCGCGATTACGATCGCGACCCTGTCGTTCACGCTCTCCGCGCAAGTTAAAAAGCCGGAACCGCCGGCCGTTAAAATTCCATTCTCCGAAGCTCGCCAAGTGGTAGTTGTCACTACAAAAGACTGGAATGCGACAACGGGCCAGGCTCGCCTGTATGAACGCTCATCCAAAACGGCGGAGTGGAAATCGAAGGGCGAAACCTTCCCGGTCGTCGTCGGTCGCAGCGGACTTGCATGGGATACGGATTCAGCACCGGAGAAGACGACCGTGTACAAAAAGGAAGGCGATGGCCGATCACCCGCGGGACTGTTCCCGCTGACGTTTGCCTTTGGCTCGGCCGTGAAACCGGAGCAGCTTGAATTCCCTTACAGGCGGCTGGGGCAGTTCACGGAGTGCGTAGATGATGTCAATTCACATCACTACAATAAGATCGTCGGCAGTGACCAGGTCGGAATTTTCGATTGGAAGAGTTCTGAGAAGATGCTCGATGTTGGAGAGCAATACGCACTCGGCGTGTTTGTCGCGTACAACTCGTATCCGGTCGTCAAGGGAAACGGGTCCTGTATCTTTTTGCATGTCTGGAAGGACGCGGCGAGCCCGACCAGCGGCTGTACCGCGATGGGCCGTCTCGATCTTGAACGGATCGTTAGCTGGCTCGAACCTGAACACAACCCGTATCTCGTGCAGCTACCAGAGGATCAATATCGGCGGTACCGAAAATCGTGGAAACTTCCGAAACTCAAATAACGCTAGCGAGCATTCCACTTGGCGGACGATTGCTTGTCAGATCGAAAAAAGACTGGCGAGTCGCGGTCGTTTCGCGGATCGCTGAAGATCAGATCACTATCTCGGTCGCTTCGCCGACCGGCTATAACTATCGCCTGCGACGCTCGGTCGACGCCTCGATCGCTTTCGACGGCCGCATTCCCTTTCTCATGATCGAGGATAGCGACACCTGGCGAGAGAATTTTTCCGCGTACGATGTGCGTTGGTAAACTATCGAAGCTTTGCCTTTCCGACCGCGATGATCTTTCTCGCTTCGTTCTCCTGAACAAAAACGACTACCTTTAGATTTTCCGATTTCCAGTCGGAGCCGATCCGGAGGTCCGACGAAACTTCCAATTCGTTCTTATCCGCGGCGAGTACACCCACCGTCTTTAGCTCACGAACCACTGAGATATGTTCCAGCGTCTTGCCCGAATTCTCGCCCCGCTCGACGCGTGTACTGATGCCGTCCTCGGCGATCGCCGCATACACGGTTGCCTCGCCGTGGCGTGGCGCGTTCGTGATCTTCACCTTCAGATGATTTTCTTCCGCATTGACTTCGATCGAAGCCTTCGTTAATTCCGCCGCCTTCGAGATTTCCTTCGATGCTTTTCCCGAATCGCTTCCGACAAACTCGGCTTTGCCGTCCACCACCATTTGCGGCGTGTAGTTCGAATCGAGACTGAGAGCCTCCGTGTAGATTTGCTGCCGGCGGCTGTAGAGCGGCGACGAAAAACGATCTTTCCACCCGAGACGATCCCAGTAATCCACATGAAAGGCTAACGTAATAATCTCGGCCTGGGCCACCGGCTGTTGTTTTTCGAGAAACATCAAATTTCGGTCCGCCGGCGGGCAGCTTGAACAACCCTCTGACGTAAACAGCTCGACCAATACGGGTCGCCGATCGGCGGCGGGCGGCTCCGACGGTGCATGCTCAACCTTTTGAACATCATCCGCGGCCTGTTGTGGGCACGACGAGAATAATCCACTCAACGCAATTGCGACGATAAGAAGATATAACCGCATATGCGTAATATAGCCCATAGGTCTTGCTTTATTCCCGTTTTGTTTCGAAATCCGCCTTTGCTAAACTTGAGTTTTTCTTACGGGGCGGGATTCTCATCTATGCAAGCGGTACGATCAAAACAGGACGAAGCAATCGAAGTTCGCGGAGCCCGCGTCCATAACCTCAAGAACATATCGGTCTCACTTCCGCACAATAAGCTGACGGTCGTTACCGGCGTTTCCGGTTCCGGAAAATCGAGCCTTGCCTTCGACACAATTTACGCCGAAGGCCAGCGGCGGTATGTCGAATCGCTATCCGCTTACGCACGGCAATTCCTCGAAAGAATGGACAAGCCGGATGTCGACGAGATCACCGGCATCGCTCCGGCGATCGCGATCCGCCAAAAGAACGCGACGCGAAATCCGCGCTCGACTGTCGCGACACAGACCGAGATATACGATTACCTTCGCCTGCTTTACGCCCGGGCCGGACAGACCTTTTGTCACGTTTGCAGCCGAGAGGTGAAAAAGGATTCACCGGAATCCGCCGCTGATGAAATTCTTGCCGAACTGCCGGAAGGCACGCGGTTCTACGTCTTGTTTCCAATTCAGGAAAACGGTTCCCGCAAAGACGCTAAGACGCAAAGGAAAACCACAAAGAAGAAGACAGCCATCCAATCCGACGAGCTGAGCGTTTCGGCATTTCTGATCCTACTTCTTCAGCAAGGATTCTCGCGTCTCTATCGCGACGGCGAGGTCATCGAACTTCAGAAGCCCGAGGATTATCTATTCGATAATTTCGATGGCACCTATGTCCTCATCGACCGTCTGAAATCGGATAAGGAGATCCGCCAGCGGCTCGTCGATTCTCTCGAGACCTGCTTTCGCGAAGGTCATGCCGCTATTATCGCGGTTCCTAGTTCCGAGTTTCTGGTTTCTAGTTCGTCTACTAACAACGAGAAACCAGGAACGAGGAACCAGGAACTTCGATTTTCGGACAAATATATCTGCAAGTACGACGGCACGGTTTACGAAGAGCCCGAGCCGCATCTGTTTAGTTTCAACTCGCCGTTCGGCGCATGTCCTGTCTGTCAGGGCTTCGGCAACACGATCGGCGTCGATTATGATCTCGTGATCCCGAACCCGCTGCTGTCGATCAAGGACGGGGCGATCGAACCTTTCACGCGTCCTCAGCACGCATGGGCGCATAAAGAGCTGTTGAAATACGCCGCGTCGGCGAAGATCGATATTAAAACGCCGTTTGCCGATCTCGACGATTATCAGCAGAACGCGATCATTTATGGCGACGAGGGTTGGCGCGGAATCAAGGGATTTTTCAAATGGCTCGATACGAAAAAATACAAACTCCACGTCCGTGTTTTTCTCGCTAAGTATCGCGGCTACACAAAATGTCCCGAGTGTGACGGGGCACGGTTGAGGCAAGAGGCTCGAGACGTGAAGATCGGGATGCGTTCGCTGCCCGAGATCGTCGCGATGTCGATCACCGACGCCGCAGCGTTCTTCGATCAGCTAACGTTGAGTGAGGAGCGCGAAAAGATCGCCGACAAGATCTTGCTTGAGATCGGGCGTCGGTTGAAGTTTCTCGTGGATGTAGGTTTGGATTACTTGACCCTCAGCCGTGTCGCCGCGACTCTTTCAGGCGGTGAGGCCCAGCGCATTCAACTTGCGACAAACCTCGGTTCGCTGCTCGTCGGGACCTTGTACGTGCTGGACGAACCGAGCATCGGGCTTCATCCCCGCGACAACGCACGGCTGATCAAGATCCTACAAAACCTTCGCGATATTGGCAATACGCTTCTCGTCGTCGAGCACGACGAAGATACTATGCGTGCCGCCGATCATATTCTCGATATCGGATTGTTCGCCGGTGAGCTGGGCGGCAATGTCGTATTCGAGGGGGACTTTCAAAAGCTGCTAAAAGATAAGGCTTCGCTGACAGCCCGATATCTTCGCGGCGACAGCGAGATCAAGATCCCGCAAAAACGGAAAAAGAAAACCAAGCAGAAGATCGCGATCACCGGCGCTCGCGAGCATAATCTGCAAAATATTTCGGTCGACATACCGCTGGAGATGCTCGTCTGCGTGACGGGTGTATCGGGCTCGGGTAAATCGACGCTCGTCCACGACATCCTCTACGCCGGGCTAAAGAAAAAGCGCGGTGAATGGAATGCCCACGTCGGACTGTTCAAGGAGTTATCCGGATCCGATTTGATAGACGACGTGATACTGGTGGACCAATCCCCGATCGGACGGACGCCGCGTTCGAATCCGGTGACTTACATAAAAGCGTACGATGCAATACGCGAAGTCTTCGCCGGAACGCAGGCCGCAAAATCAAAAGGCTACAACTCATCGCATTTCTCATTCAACGTTCCCGGCGGACGCTGCGAGACTTGCCAGGGCAGCGGGACCGTCACTGTCGAGATGCAGTTTCTGGCGGATGTCGAGCTGACGTGCGAAGACTGTCGCGGCACGCGTTTTCGGGACGAGATCCTCGGCGTCAAATACAAAGGCAGGAACATCGACGAGGTTCTCGGGATGACCGTTCGCGAAGCACAGATGTTCTTCAAGGATGTGAAGAAGTTGACGACACGTTTGAAGACTCTCGAAGAGGTTGGTTTGGGTTACTTACGGCTCGGCCAGTCGGCGACGACGCTTTCCGGCGGCGAAGCTCAGCGTGTAAAACTTGCGGCGCACCTCGCGCAAAAAACGCGTTCGAACACGCTTTTCATCTTCGACGAGCCGACGACCGGTCTGCACTTCGAAGACATCAACAAGCTGCTCACGGCATTCCGAGCGCTGATCGATAACGGCGGCAGCCTTGTTGTCATCGAGCATAATCTGGACGTCATCAAGACGGCAGATCACGTCATCGATCTTGGGCCTGAGGGCGGAGTCGGCGGGGGCGAGGTCGTCGCTGTCGGAACTCCAGAGCAGATCGCGAAGAGCGAGCAATCTCACACGGGAAGATATTTAAAAGGCCTTCTAAACGGAAAGGCGTAACTAATCGTCGCCAAACTTCGCCCGCCACTTCGGTGCGATCTGCTCCATCACCTTGCAGTCGCAGTAGCCGCCGTTCTCGTTCAGCCAGGACGTGATCTTCGGAAAATTTAGCTTGTTCTCCATCATGAACCGCATCGAGTACTGCAGGCTGTGATTGCATTCGGAGTCGTAAAGCTCGTCCTCAAGATAATCAAGCAGGTCGCTGATGGTGTCCTGCCGCGCGGGCAGGCTATCGAGAAATGCCTGCAGTTCCTCGCCGCTCATCTGTTCGAGATTTTCGATCTCACGTTTTCTTACGATGGGCATAATCTTTCCGGATTTGCGATTTTCGATTTTCGATTTTCGATTTGCGATCGTCGTAGCTCGGCGATCTACTTGTTCCGATCAAAGGTACCGGAGCGCAACAAGATCGAAAATCGAAAATCGAAAATCACCTTCAAAACTCACTCTCGGACACTCGCGCCATTTCGCTTCGCGCCGCCTCTTCACGTTCCTTCTGTTTGACGCCTTCGCGGCCGTCGTAGGATAGGAACCGCGGCAACAGTAAGGCCGCTCCGGCGACCGACACGACGCACAGCACGCCACCCGAAACCAATGCCGTCTTGACTCCAAATTTCTCCGCGACGATACCCATCTTAGCGCTTCCGAGCATCGGGCCGGTAAGGTAGCTCATCATTTCAATGCTCGCCAGACGCCCGCGAAGATAATTCGGGATCGTCTGATTCCAGATCGCGCCGCGAAAGATGCCGGAGATCATATCGAAGAATCCGGCCGCTCCGAGAAAGAGTAGGGCGAACACAAGACTGTCGACCATCCCGAATAAAATTATGGCGACGCCCCAGAGGATCGCGGCGATTGTTACGAACGCACCGTGGCGATGGATGTTCCGTGTCCAGCCCGATGTCAAACTGGCAAGCAGCGCTCCGGCGGCGATCGATGCCGGGAAAAAACCCACGTACTTGTCGCCGTAGATCACCGCGAGCGCCGGATATAATGCCTGCGGCATCGCGAAAAACATCGCGGCGATGTCTATGAAGTATGTCCCGAGCAGCTCTTGCCGCGAGAATGCATAACGCCACGCTTTCCGAATGCCGGCCCAGCTTGGGCGTTCGGCATTCTCCGGCGGCGGCACATGGCGCAGCATAAATACGGCGATCAACGATGCGACGAACGTGAAGAGATCGATCGAGTAAGCGACCGACGCGCTTAATTGGGTTGCGATGATGCCCGCAACCGCCGGGCTGACGATGGCACCGATACTGAAACGCACCGAGTTCAGCGCCATTACCGATGACATCAGTTCCGGCGGGATCACTTTCTGGATGAACGATTCGAACGCCGGTCGCTGGATCGCCGCAAATCCGGCGTGAAGCGCGACAGCGACGAAAAGCACCCATATGCGCGGATTCGGAAGCAATGAATTCAACAGCAGGATCGCCGTAACGGTCGTCTGGCCGATCTCGGTCAGACGCAGCATCTTCCGCTTATCAAGAAAATCGGCGAGTGCTCCGCCGACGAACGCGAGCACCACCATCGGAACGAACTCGGCGAGATAAATGTACCCAACCATCGCCGACGACTGCGTCAGTTGATACATCTGCCACGGCACGACGATGAACGTCATCATCGATCCGAAAAACGACACAAGCTGCCCGAAAAAGAGCAGCCTGTAATCGCGTGAAACTCGTAGAGGGGAAAGGTCGAGAAGCATTAGTCAGTTAGTTGATAGTTGGTAATTGAAAATTGATAGTGGCCGGCCCAGTGACCACTCGCCACTATCAATTATCAACTATCAATTACTTGAGATACTCCGTCCAGTGAAATAGCCACGTTGCGTAGATATTCGCCGCGAATGAAAAGATGTATGCCGTCAATTCGAGCGACGTCAGTTTTTTCGGCGAGCTTTCGAGCATTACGACGAACAGCCACGGTATGCAGACCATCGCATATCTGTATCCGAATTGCCATCCGCCGGAATTGCCGTGTATCCAGAGCAAAATGCACAGCACAAGTATCGCAATCCAGGCTGTGTACTTGAGTACGCGATCTCGCGCGCCCGAGCGGAGCGCGAACAAGATAAACGGACTGCTCCAAAATATCGAACTGCTGAAAGGGTTCGGGAGCAGATACGGAAATGTCGATCGTGTCTCCCACGGCCGCCACATCATTTCCCACATCTGTCGCGGAATGTAGTGGTAGGAAAAGATCCCGTGGTTGTACCACGGCTCCTCAAGTACGCCGGGGATCCGCGCGTATCCAAAGTCGGTGAAAGAATGAAAACGGACGTAGTTGTAGATCAGCGTCGAGATCCCGAGGATGAACGGGACGACGCAAAACTTCGCGACGCGGTGAAACGGCGACGCGGAGACGCGGAGAGACGGATCTGCGTTTACTTGAACTCGCCTCTTGGTCGCCGCGTCACCGCGTCTCCCCTTCACCGCGT
>JBBKXD010000234.1:0-15771 GCA_037969295.1 Pyrinomonadaceae bacterium
ATTATCCAGCAAACTGGCGATGGCTTTGTAGGAACTTTGATCATTCTTATCGACGTCGAGCGCTTTCTTGTAAGCCTGGATCGCCTCGTCCGCCAGCTCGGTTTTTTGACGGTCGCCTATAAACCGCGAATGGAGAGTTCGCGCAAGAAAGATCTGGGCAGTCTTTCCTTCGGTCGTCAAGCCCTCGGGATCGCGAGCGGCAGCCCTCCTGAATAATTCCTCGGCCTCCGCAAACTTACGCTCTCTATACGCGATAGAACCCTCGACCAAATTCTTCCGGGAAAGAACGCGGTTCAAATAGGAACAGTTTGCGGTGAGAAACACCGACAATGTGAGTAATGCCAATAACCCTAAACGAGAAGATCTCATTTTTCGACTCCGTATCCTGCCCGGTAAAAGCGAGACTGGCAGGAAACACCCTGCAGCCTCGTTTCATGGGCACTAATATTATTGTGTTAAATCGTCAATCTGCAGACCAATCGGCGTCGCGCCGGCCATCTTAGCTGCGTCAATTACCTTTACGACGTCACCATATTTCACGAGTTTTGGCGACTTGATAAAGATCGTCTTCTCGATCTCGTTGGAGTTCTCGCGAAACACGCCATTCGTCGTACGTTGATTAAAAATCTCAGTCAACTTTCCCGTAAGGGCAGTTGGATCATCCACGCTTCCCGCCGATTCATTATTCAGAGAAATCCCGCGTGTCTCCCGGTTGATCGCCACAACCAACGTAAGAGGGTTCGGCTTAACATCGAGTTGCTGCTCGTCCTTTGGCTCGGCAGGCACCTTAGCCTCGAACTTACTAGGCTTGACCGGTGTGATGATCATGAAGATGATCAGCAGCACGAGCAAGACGTCGATCAACGGCGTAACGTTAATTCTGGGTACCGCTCCTTCGCCTACGGTGCCTCCTGACATTCCCATATACCTTTCTCCCAGCCCGATATCCGGACTATCTTTTTAGCTTTCCGGAGTCGAGACTCCCTTTTTCTTATCCGCAACAAGCCCGATCTTATCGATATCCTGCTTGCGAATGGTATCGATAGCCTGAACGACCGTCCCATAATCGACTTCGATCCCACTCTTGATATAGACGATACGCTTATCAGGAGCCTTGTCTTTCATCATGGTCTGGATCTTTTCACCAAGAGCCGAAAGCGGAAACGGATCTTTGCCGATATAGAAATTATTGTTGTCCGGAATTGAGATCACAACGGATGTGTCCTTTGTGATCTCGGGATCTTCCTCCGGAGTGTTCAGTTCCTTCGGAATATTTACCGTGACTCCTTGCTGTAGCAGCGGTGTAACGATCATGAAGATGATCAGAAGCACCAGCATGACATCCACCATCGGAGTTACATTGATCTCCGCATTATATTCGCTGGTTCCACCGATTGATGCTCCCATAGCAATTATTCTCCTAAGACTGGATTACCGAAATTAACCTCTTAGTGCTTTCGTGCGTTGCTTGATGAAATAATCAATCAACTCAGAAGCCGAGTTCTCCATTTCGACACCGAAGCTCGTCACTTTGTTCGTGAAATAGTTAAACAGCCATACTGCCGGAACCGCGACAGCGATACCGAATGCGGTCGCGACGAGAGCTTCTGCGATAGCGGCTCCAACGGCGCCGATACCTGCATTTTCAGCTTGCGCAAGAGCAATAAACGCACCGATGATCCCGACGACTGTTCCGAACAGTCCGACGAAAGGAGCAGTTGATCCTACGGTAGCCAGTCCCGCCAGTCCGCGTTTGAGCTCGGCAGTCTTCACGGCTATAGCGCGATCAAGAGCGCGTTTCGAAGCTTCCATTTCGTCAGCCGATATATCCGAATTCCCCTGATGTGCCGCGAATTCCTTCAAGCCTGAAGAAACGACCATTGCAAGGTGAGAATCTTTATGCTTATCGCTGATGCTGATCGCTTCGTCGATATTGCTATTTTTCAAAGCCATTGCAACCTTCGGAGCATACTGCCGCGACTGCTGTCTGGCTTTGTTGTAAGTGAGCCAGCGCTCAATGCCAACAGCGATCATGTAGACCGATTGAACGAGGAGCAATCCGATAACGATCCAGCCCGGTATCGTCAAACTTCTCGCGATATCGAAAATGCCGAACGAAATCTTCGTTCCACCTTCGGCAAACATTAAAACTACCCCTAACAGGCCTGCAACAAATGTCATGATTTTTCCTCCAAAGAAATCAAAAGAATTTATGATTGCGATTCGATATACAAATTCGAAAAGCGGCTACTTCCGAGCCGCTTTTCGAACTGTTCCGCTTTACGGAACGAAATTATAAGTGATCACACCGGAAACTTTTACCGGCTGCCCGGAAAGCTGGGTCGGGCTGAACCGTGCACCACGGGCGGCCTGAACTGCAGCGGCCCGCAGAAGCGGATGTCCGCTCACGGCGCTCGCCGAAACGACATGTCCGCTCTCATCGATCAGAACCTGTACGGTTACCGCACCGCTGGCACGAACAGCTCTTGCTGCAGGGGGATACGGCGGCTTCGGAAGGCTTGTCGCCTTACCGTTCAAAACACCACCCGAGATCTGTTTCGGCGGAGCTTTCTTAACCGGTGGTGGTGGTGGCGGGGCAGCCTCACCATCGCCTCCGCCTCCGGTAGCACCACTGTCACTACCTGTTCCGCCCGTATTCACGGGACCCTTGTAGTCCGGCGGCGGGGCGTTCGCGGCGCTAAAATTAACATCGCCCTTTACCGTATATTTATTAGGGTCGCGCGCCGGGATATTCTGCTTTTCCACGGTGATCTTCGGAACTTCCTTCGGCGATTCAAAGGTCGCCTGAATGATTTCCTTGCGCACATCTACATTCGGATCTTTCTGCTTTTCGGGCTGCTTCTCAGGTTCAGGCTCGGGAGCGTCCTCGATAATCGGCGGAGCAACCAGGGTCTCAAGCGAAAGCTCATCGCCGCCCATGTCGTAATCCTTGGCAAACAAACTATAGAGCCAGGCGCTCATTAGGATGGTCACCATGACAATGAAAGTCGTGAGCAGAAAACCGCTGCGCTTTGTATCTTCCGCCGCGTGGCTCTTCGATTCTACAAGTTGGTCTAACATCTTAAATTCCTCCCTTTTTTCCGGTGCCAAACGAGAGTCAAGGGCTACGAACCTATGCGTTGTGTTTGATGATAAATCTCAAACCTCAAGTTGTAATCATTGTACTGGTTGCCAATGACCCAACCTGTCGTATCTCACTTTCTTCACTGGAGTTTGAAGCTTCGTCCATTAAGTGCGGGGCAAAAGGAACTTTGCCGGCAACGCATAACAAACTCTACAAACTCCCGTCTCGGTACAGAAAGTCCAACGGAAAAAAGCAGATACAGATATTTAATTGACCAGCAACGCTAAGAATACTAATTTTTTACCTTTCGAAAGTCAAGAATAATCACCGGCATTGCGTGGTAAATTTACAATTTATTACCGCGTTACGGGACGGCGCGCAACCGAACGACGCGACGCCGATGCCATCTTCTCACCGCTTTGCGAAGAGATCTGAACTTCCCTCATTTTTGCTGCTCCGAGCTTAGCTTGCCACCAGATCGCAATGGGGCTTGCGATCGCGATAGTCGAGTACGTTCCGGTGATCGACCCCACAAATAGCGCAAGCGAAAATCCGCGCAACACTTCACCGCCGAACAACACCAGAGCAAGCACCGCGAGAAACACAAGACCATTGGTAACGATCGTTCGGGACATCGTCTGATTGATAGAATCGTTGGTCAACTGGTAAAGCGATTTATCTCGGTTAAGGGTGAGATTTTCACGGATTCGGTCGAAAATGACGATCGAGTCGTTAACCGAAAATCCGACCAGCGTGAGCAGCGCGGCAAGAACCGTCAAGCTAATTTCCCACTGGAAAACCGAAAAGAACGCGAGCGTGATCAGCACGTCGTGAAACACCGCGATCACCGCACCTGCGGCGTACGTCCAGTCGTAACGGAAAGCAATGAACAGAAGGATGCCAACCAGTCCAAGCAACGTTGCGATAACTGCCTGATTTCGAAGCTGGGCACCGGCAACCGGCCCTACGGCGTCGGTGCCAACGATCTTGTACGCAGCTGATTCATCATCCGTAAGCTGCGCTGCCCCTTCCGCCTCTTTGCCAAAGGTGTTGAGGGCGGTCTTTACAAAACACCGACCCGATTCGTCGACGTTCGGGCAAACTTCGGGTCGCGATCCGAGATTCGGTACTTTGATAAGGACCTCATCCAGTTTGTCAGTCGAGTCCTGGATGATAGCCTCGCTGATCCCTGCAGTCTGAAGTGCCGAGCGAATGTCGTCAGCAGCCGGCTTTTGTCGAAACTTCACGGTTACGACGGTTCCGCCTTGAAAATCTACGCCCAGGTTGAAGGCGTCGGTGCCGTCTTCACTGAACTGTCTGCCGACTGCTGAGATCAACCCCGCTAATAGGACAACGATCGAGACCGCGGTCAAGGGCTTTCTCAAGCCCATCCAATCGACATGAATATTGGTAAAGAATTCAAACATTTCTTCTGTCTCAAATACTAAGTTTCTTCAACCCCGGATTTCGCTCGAGCAGCCACATGAAGATCGTACGTGAGACGAATACGGCTGAGAACAGGTTTATCAACAAACCAAGAACGAGTGTCACGGCGAACCCGCGTATCGGGCCCGATCCGTAGAGATACAGGATCAATGCCGAGATGATCGTCGTGACGTGGGTATCGATGATCGTTATGAAGGCGCGGTCGAAACCCAGACTGATCGCCTTGCCAACATCGCGGCCGGCCCGAAGCTCTTCCCGCATGCGCTCAAAGATGAGGACGTTCGAGTCGACGGCCATACCGATACCAAGGATCAGGCCTGCGATCCCCGGAAGGGTCAACGTCGAGTCGATCATGATCAGAGCAGCCATTGTAAGGACCAAATTCAAAACCAAGGCGATGACGGCATTCACTCCGGAGCCCCGATAGTAGATCAACATGAAGATCACAATGAAGATCAGTCCCGCAAGCGATGCGGTTACGCCGGCGCGAATCGAGTCTGCTCCGAGACTCGGGCCAACGGTCCTTTCTTCCTGATATTCGATCTTCGCCGGAAGAGCTCCCGAACGGAGTGTTAAAGCAAGGTCGTCGGCGGTCTTCTTAATAAACTGTCCCGAAATTTCACCCTGATCGAAGATCTGCGATTTGATATAGGCGGCCGATTTGACCTCATCATTCAGAACGACGGCCATGTAGTTGCCGATGTTCTTGCCAGTCCATTCGCCGAACTTCTGGGCTCCCGCCGGCTTGAATGAAAACGAGATCTGATAATCGCTCTCGGTACCCGTTCGGGAGACCGCGTTCGCGTCACGCAGTTCGCTGCCGTCAACGACCGCCGGATACTCCACAACGACAAATTCCTTTGGCTTATCCTGCGGATCCTGCGGTGTCGTGGCCGGGGTATCTCGTTCGGCGTAAGGAAGAATTCGTCGATTTGCCGGAACCGTGCCACCGAGTGACTGCTTGGCGGCATCCTCGCTCGGATACTTCTGAACAGGCGACGGATTGGGCGGGCTGACGATCTTCATCAGCTCGAGATTCGAGTCCGCTCGGATCAAGTTCTTGATGCGTTCCGGATCGTCGACGCCCGGCATCTGCAAAAGAACTTGTCCCGCCGATTCCGCTCCATGACGCTGAAGCGTCGGTTCCTTTACACCGAACGCGTTGATACGGCTTTCGATGATCTTTAGCGCCTGCTCAACCGCCTGCCCCTTGAGAACGGTTTGAATGTTTGACGGCAGCGTCCAGGTTATCGTGTCGCCGCTCGTCGATTGTGTCCAATTAGCCAGATCGACTTTCTTTATTACTTCGTCGATAACTTCTTGCGACTGCGATGCGTCACTTAGTTTGAGGGAAAGCGAGTAGTTTCCGTTTTCCGTAACAACGCTGTTCTCCGTCACCGGAAGTTGGGCGTCCTTGGCAGCGGTGAGTGCGGCCTGGGCGTTGTTGTCGGTGAGCGTCTTCAGGTATTCATCGGTTTTGACACGCATTACCAAATGCGAACCACCGCGGAGGTCGAGTCCGAGATTTATGTTCTCGGAGAGGTTGTTCTTGATTCCCTGCCACGTAAAATCCGCACCGGTCGGCACTCGCCGAGGCCCGAAAACAAGATAAGTGCCCGACAGCGTGATGGCGATGATAACTACCGTTCTGATCCACAAACCAGTGTTTTTCATTACTACTCTACTTCTTCCGCTTTTCTTCCGACGACAGCGCTCTTTCCGATCTCAATAAATGACTTCTCGGCGCTTTGGATGATAAAACTCGTGCGCTTGACCTCTTTGATCTTGCCGATCACTCCGCCATTCGTCACGACCTCGTCATTGATCTTCAGCTGCGTGATCATTTCCTCCAGCTGCTTGCGCTGCTTTTTCTGAGGTAGGATCACGAGAAAGTAAAAGATACCGAAAATGAAAACGAACGGCAGCAGGGTCCAGATCAAACTGCCGCCGCCGCTGGCGTCCTGAAAAAATAGCAGACTCATACTCATCAATTTTTATGCAGAAAACAAAAACCAAATGATATAACGCCGAGAGACGGTAAATCAAACGTCTGCTTCCTGATTCTCCTGCAATTTATTGAGATATTCTCTTTGGAATCGCGAGAACGTGCCGGATGTGATAGATTGCCTGACCCGGCGCATCGTGTCAAGGAAGAACGCCAAATTGTGATGCGAGATCAAGGTGGCCGCGGACATCTCGCCGGATTGATAAAGATGCCGAAGGTAAGCTCGCGAATATCGCTGGCAGACCGAGCATTCACAATCCGGATCGAGGGGCCCGGAGGCGTCGGCAAACTTTGCGTTCCGAATGTTCAATTTTCCGCGCGAGGTGAACGCGCTTCCGGTCCGTCCGTTTCGGGTCGGGATAACGCAATCGAACATATCGACACCGCGAGCAACGCCTTCGATCAGGTCCTCTGGAGTTCCGACGCCCATCAAGTATCGTGGAGCATCGGCCGGCATCTTCGAGGCGAGAAATTCGAGCACGCCGTACATCACCGGTTTCTTTTCGCCGACGCTCAGACCGCCGATAGCATAGCCATCGAATCCGATTTCGACCGTTCGATCGAGACTTTCTTTTCTTAGATCGAGGTGCGACGCGCCCTGGATAATACCGAACAGGGCCTGACGGCCGCTGAGGTCAGAACCGGGAGCGGTAGCGACCGGGTTTCCCTCCGTTGCCCCGGTTTCGCAGAGTGACCCGGTCGCTACCGCTCCCGGTTCTGACAAGAACTCCGCACTCTGAACTTGCTGCAGCTCATCAAACTTCGCTTTCGATCTCGCAGCCCAGCGGGCAGTCAATTCGAGACTCTTCCGAGTTTCGTCGACGCCGGCCCGACCCGGAGGGCATTCGTCAAAAACCATGACGATCTCCGATCCAAGAGCGGCCTGAATCTCCATCGAAATTTCGGGCGATAGAAATCTCTTACTTCCGTCAATATGCGAGCGGAATTCGACGCCTTCTTCCGTGAGTTTTCGAAGATCAGTGAGTGAGAAAACTTGAAACCCGCCTGAATCAGTCAGGATGGATCGATTCCACGAAGAAAATCTGTGCAGTCCGCCGAGCTTTCGAATGATATCGACACCTGGCCGCAGAAAAAGATGGTATGTATTGCCGAGAATTATCCGCGCGTCGAGCTCGCCCTCGAGCCACTCGAAGCGGACACCTTTGACGGCTCCCTGTGTGCCAACGGGCATAAAAACAGGCGTCTCGATTACCGAGCGCCTCGTCTTTAAAATTCCCGCGCGGGCTTCACCCTCGGTCGCGGTCACTTTCCAGCCTATTGGTTTCATTTCCGTTTACCGATCAACGCCCAGATGTTCGAAGCTCCCATAGCCGTTTCGCTGACGATAATTCCCGTCTCGTCAACAATGACCGCTGAAGGTGTTCCAAACATTCCAAGTTGTTCGGAAGTCTTATAACCCGAATCAAGCACGACCGGAGAGTTCAGTCCCAGTTGCTGATGGGCTTCTTTGTCACCGTCGGAAAACACTATTAGGCGTGGATCAGATTCGGTCCGCGACGCATCCCACTTCTTAAGCTCAGTCATCATCGCCGTGCAATGCGGACATGTCAGACTCCAGAACACGGCCAGCGTTCGATCGCCTTGAAAGTCACCTGACGTGACCGACTTTCCTGCGAGATCTTCGAGCGAGAACTCGGGAATGGGTTGTCCGATCTTCGGTTGCCCGGCTCCGTTGTTCGACAAAGCGACGAAAAAATTTGACCGCGTCGGATCTCCTTCACGAACGCTGTCTATTAATTTACGGATCGCTATATCGCCGGCAGCAGGATGACTTCCGATCGTGCCATCCGCGCGAACGAAGAGCGCCGTGGGCGTCCATCGAGCGTAAACGGATTCCGCGATCTCCCGATTCGCATCGAGGATGACCTCGTCGGAAAATACCGCAAACTTCTCGGCATTCGCTTCGGACGTTCCACTGCTAAATAAGACAAAATTGACACGGTCGCCAAGCTCCGCTTCCCAACGTTCTAGTTCAGGCAACAGAGCTTTGCATGGTTCGCAGGTCGGGCTGACGAATAACAAAAGTGACGGAAGGCCGTTCTTCAAAACCCTCGACAGCGATACCGAATTGTTCGATGTATCCGTCAATTCGAAGATGGGAAATGGCGCACCGATCGGCAACCCGTCATGTGGACTGCCCGCATCGCTTCGCTCGAGCGGAACTCCGTCACGAGAAAGCACCTCGAGCAAATCGATCCGCCGAAGTATCTCAGTTTGATTGTCGAGAACCTTCTTGAGGTAAAAGATGACTACCCCAACTAACGTCAAGATAAGAAGAAAAATAAGGATTAACTGCATCGTACTCGAACCGCCGTCCGTCAGGCTGTAGCCTTGGCCATCGCGTCCCTGCGCGATCAAGAACAGGGCGAGCAAAGACAAAATTATATTACGAACGAGCGACTTCCGACCGATCGGTTCGCTGTGAATTTGTCCGAAGCAGTGGCAATCCGGCGCGTTGCCTTGTGCCATTTGCCAAAGCATCCCGCCGGTAAATGTCAGTAAAAGGATCAAGCCGCCTATCGCCCCAAGCCACGACAATGAAACAAAAAGAAAGCAGAACGCGAACACGATCTCGGCAAAAGGCAGCGCGATCGCAAACGTTTTTGCAAACTCGTCCGGGGTTCCGAAATCCTTGACGGCCTTTTCAGATCCTTTGAGGTCAAGAAACTTACCCACGGCCGCTAGCGCAAAAACCCCGAAGAGCGTCAATCGAATTAATAGGACTACGACTTCCATCTATTTTGAATGCAACACGAATTCGTTACGCATATCCGCCAATTCCTTAAACAACTCGGCAAGGTGCGTCTCTTTTTTTGTCGATAGGGATGGGATTGCACCTCTGCTGTGAATATTCTCGTCCGTCCCCGGCGCGTCTTCCGCAAACCAATCAAAGGGGCGCGAACGCGATGGGCGGACAAACCAGTCTTTCGAAAAATTGTTTGACGGACCCTCAGGATCGGTTTCGAAACTCAGGAACACCTCACAATCGGTCGGTGACCAACTGGATCTAATCAGCCAGATCTCTGCCACCCAGAGCTGCTCAATAGTTCGCGCTTCGACCAACTCCCAGCCGAATTCTCCGAGCATGTCTTTTATCTTTTCCGTGTGAACAGCCAATTATCTTACCTTCTGGGACACAACCTACCGCTTACCGTTTCTTCGCCATCTTATGTTTTTCCTTAAGGCGGATAGGAGTTGCGAAAAACCCAAACGCATCACGCAACCGGTTCTCGACATATCGAACATATGAGAAGTGTAATCCGGCCTTGTTTCCCCCCGACGTAAACAATACGAAAAGCGGAGGCCGCATGCCGCCCTGGGTAATGTATTGGACTTTTAGACGCGAAACACCACCCTTCACCGGAGCGGGCGCCGTGCCGCCTCTCGGCTGCGAGATCTTGTCTTCGAAAAACTTGTTGAGCTGTGCTGTCGGCACACGAAGATTTCGAGCCGCATTCGCCTTTGCGACGAGCGGCAGAATATTCGTCACCCGCTGCCCGGTCAGAGCCGAGATGGTCACCATCGGAGCCCATTCGAGAAACTTCATCTGCCGCCGCAGGTTGCGCTCAAATTCGTAGATCGTATTCGTTTCTTTTTCTTCCAGTGCATCCCATTTGTTGACGGCGATGATGATCGAACATCCGGAGTCGACCGCGTAGCCGCCGATATTAGCGTCCAGATGCGTGACACCTTCGACAGCATCGATGATCAAAATGGCGACGTCGGCCCGTTCGAGCGCTTTTCTCGCCATGACGACTGACATTTTCTCAGCCATCTCGTTCGTCTTACCCTTTCGACGTATACCGGCGGTATCGATCAGCAAAAACTTTTGATCGTCGACAGTCAGATAAGTGTCGATGGCGTCGCGCGTCGTACCGGGGATCGGCGAAACGATCACGCGCTCTTCACCGAGAATCGTGTTTAGCAGCGAAGACTTTCCAACGTTTGGCCGGCCGATTATCGCGAGCTTGATCTCTTCAGGTTTGCCTTCGTCCGGCTGCTCTCCAAATTCGAGTACGGCAAAGACGTTATCGAGCAGATCGCCAACCGAAGTCCCGTGCTCGGCCGAGAGCGGTGACAATTCAAAGCCGAACCGGAAAAACTCGGCGGCCTCATCTTCGACCTTTTGCGACTCACATTTGTTCGCGGCGATGAAAACAGGCTTGCCAATATTCCGAAGGTAAACCGAGATCTCCTCGTCCAGTGGCGTTACGCCGGCTCTGGCATCGACGACCCAAATGATCGCCTGAGCTTTGTCGATAGCGAAGCCCGCCTGCTTAAAAATATTGGCCGGGATGATGGCCTCGTCATCCGGAACGATGCCGCCGGTATCGACCAACTCGAACCGTTTGGACTTCCATTCGACATCGCCATAGATCCGGTCGCGAGTAATACCCGGCTGGTCGCCCACAATCGACTTGCGCGACGAGGTCAGCCGATTGAACAAAGTGGACTTCCCGACATTCGGGCGGCCAATAATGGCGACGAGCGGTGATGGCATAAGGTTCGATTCTACTTACCCGAAGTATGCCTTACAAGGAACGGGGCTCTAAAGAAGGATCCTGCACAGAACCTAAGGTGCCTTATTTCTTTGGCTAAAAGAAAACTTGACGGTAATATTTCCATTATGGTTCGAGGACTGCTTTTGTTTGTGCTGTTGTTCTCGTCGGCGGCAACCGTTCGGACTCAAAACGCTGCCAACGCCGAGTTCAACCAGCTTAATGCCGCCATGCTCGAGTATTACACCGCCGGCGACTTCGAAAAGGCGCATAAGGCGGCAGACCGTCTCGTGCAGATGGCGATGCAGCAGTTCGGCAAGAATGAACTCGCCACGGCAAGGGCTCTGAAAAATCGCGGGGTTATTCAGAACGCGAAGGGTGACGCCGAAGGAGCGGAAAGCTCGTTCGAGGACGCGGTTTCGATCTACCGAAAGCATAAAGATACTCTAAGCAAGATCGACGGCTCCGCCTTTGCGGAACTTCTGGAGAATCTCGGCCGAGTCCGTGCGAGAAAGGGCACGTTGTGGGCCGAAGGCATTTTTAAAGAAGCTCTCGAATGGCGCGAAAAAAGCAACGGGCCCGAGGCTATCGAGACCGCGACGCCCCTCGCCAATCTCGGAGACATATACTTTTGGAAACGCGAATACAAAAAATCAGCGGAACTGTTTGCCCGGTCACTGGCCAATCTGGCGAAAAGCACGAAGTCGCTAAAGGAAGATATAACGCTGGTTTATTATCGAACCCGGTGCAGCTACCGCAAGGCGAAGCTAGACGAAGACTTTGCCGCTCTCACAAGTTTGTATGGCGACGCCGCGGAGTTTGCCGCTACCGTGCCGCGAACGGCGCGTTTGATCAACGGCGGAGTTGTAAATGGCAAGGCACGTTATCTCGCTAAGCCGATATATCCCGACGCGGCGCGCGACAGCCATTCCGAGGGCATTATTCAGGTCGACGTGCTCATCAACGAGACCGGCAACGTCATCTCAGCTTGCGCTGTCGAGACCAAGCAAGACGTCGCTCTTATCGAGGTTTCCGAACGGGCGGCGTATAAGTCCAGGTTTTCACCCACAACACTCGACGGACGACCGGTCAAGGTCAGCGGCCGTATTGTCTATAGCTTCAAGCGACATTAAAGATCTTCGCTGGAAATTCTGGCGCGAAAAAGCCCCGCTCGAAAGGTCGAGCGAGGCCATGTGTGTGAATTAGAACCGAGCCTTAGAATCTAGTGAAGCTAAAGATCGTCTGAAGGACGGCGCCGAGGATCTCATACTTTCCGTTCCTCCGGGTGCCGTACTCGTACTGGCCGTAATAGCCATCTTCATACCCGCGACGAAAGCCTTCGCGGAAGTAGTAGTTGTACTCGTCGAGTCCAACAGAGTACGAATTGTAGCCGAAGCTGGCGTCCTGATAACCGTACGACGACTGGTAGTTATTGCCCCATCCGTCCTGCCGATCAGCCTGACCGGCGTAGAAGCCTTCTTCGTACCCGCGGTTTATCGATTCCTGCAGCATCTGCGCGCCATAGCTGCTCGTGTAGTAATAATTACCGTTGCGATAGTAGCTATAGTTGTTGGTCAGATTGTCGTAATACTGAGCCTGCTGTAGGCGAAGCTGATCTCGACGGATCTGGTCCCAATAACGCTGTTGCAAATATCGCTGATACGCGATCCTGCGCTGCTGCTGGAGCTGGCGATGGCGGTTCTGCTGAATCGTCTGCCAGTTGTTTCCCCAACGATTGTTCCATTGCTGGTATCGCTGCTGCTGCAGTTGACGTTGACCCTGCCGATCGTATGTTTGAGGGGTCCTATTCAGACGATTTCGGTCGTAGGTGCCCTGCTGCTGCTGAGCTTCCTGCTGTTGTTGTTGAATCTGACGCCTCTGTTCCTGCTGCTGTTGTTGCTGCCAGACGGGCGGCTGCTGTTGCTGCTGCTGTTCCTGAACTCGCCGTCGCTGTTCCCGTTGCTGTTGCTGCTGCCAAACCTGCTGCTGTTGAGCCTGCTGCTTGCGCTGTTCCTCAGCTTGACCCTGACGTCGCTGTTCCTGTTGCTGTTGCTGCTGCCAAACCTGCTGCTGTTGAGCCTGCTGTTTGCGCTGTTCCTGAGCTTGAACCTGACGTCCCTGTTCCTGCTGCTGTTGCTGCTGCCAAACCTGCTGCTGCTGTTGAGCCTGCTGTTTACGCTGTTCTTGAGCTTGACCCTGACGTCTCTGTTCCTGTTGCTGTTGCTGTTGCAAAACCTGCTGCTGCTGTTGAGCCTGACGCTGAGCGTTTCGCTGTTGAGCTGCCGCCGCCCGAGCATTCTGCTCGGCCTGCTTCGAATCTTCCTGCTGCTGTTTCTGCTCGTTTTGCTGCTGTTTCTGCTCTTCTTGTGGCTCGCCGCGTCCCTTGGCGCGATTGCGTTGACCACTCGCGTCGACGGTCAGGCCGAGCATGAGCGCAATTCCAAGAATCGATCCTGCCACTAACTCTTTACTGTAATTTAATTTCATTGCTATCCCCTTTTCGAAACTCACCGCCGGAAAAAATGCCGGCTTCGCCTTTGTTGGGGCAATCTGCGTTCCAGTGGTTCCAACCTAGTTATTGCAACAATTAGCTATAGGGATTAGAGGGCCGACGTACGTTTTCGTGCGGCTGAACTCCGCAAACGGAAGGTTATTTCGACTTCTCAAATTGGTAGATAACGCGAATAACGAGTTGGCCGTTGACCACCCCATGAGCAAACCCGGTAGCTCGCATTTTCACGCTGTTTGAGTTTTGGAGAGGAATTACAAACGACACTTTGTCTGTCTTAATGATCTCGATAGGATTTATTTTTCTGTCGATCGCGCCCTGGACCATCCGCGCAACAATACTACCGCCGATCCCGCCACTGCCATTCAAGGCGACATCCTGCACCCGGGCCCGTGCCAGCAGACGTTGTCCGGGCTGATCAAATTCGAGATCCACTATCGTTTCGGCAACTCCACCAAACGGTATGCAGCCGATGAGGGGCGGATTGTAGTTTCCGGAAAATGCGATCGGCGCTGTGATCCGGCCTTCGCGAAATCTAACGCCGGTGCGCTTCCCGCCGTTCTCGCGCAGGAGCTTGATCGACTCATTACAAGGAACCGGCGCCGAAAATGCATTGGCAAGAGAGCGACTAGTTTTCGGCGGCTTGTTTTCGGCCAGCGAAAACTCCGGCGGGGCGGCGTACTGAAAGACAGCGTCAAGAAGCGCGTCGAAAAACTGTTCGCTAAAGCTGATACTGATCTCTGTCTTTTGCGCCGAAACGCCAGAGGCCAATAAGAAAAGCGAAAGCAACAGGACTGGAATTTTAATCAACCTCATAATTCCTCTTTTTCAGCTTTCAGATGTAGGGGTGGTAATGCGTGTTGTTTGCTAAAAATTTATAATCCGCTCCGGACGATGTCGTGAAGCCGCAGCAGTCCGATGCAAACTCCGGTTTCGTCCACAACCGGCAACACAGAAATCTGCGAAGGACGGTTTTCCATCAATTGCAGGGCGTCATAAGCGAGCATCTCGGGCGCTGCAGAAATCGGGCCTGATGTCATCATTTGCTTCGCTGTCAAACCAGCCAGATCATCCGAATTCGTTCGCTCGATTGTGCGGCGAAGATCGCCGTCAGTGACGATGCCGGCCAGCATTCCCGTTCCGTTGACGACATTGACCGCTCCGAGCGCAAACTTTGATATCGCTTTTACGACCTCGATCCAATTCGCGTCGGGCGAGACGTTTGGGCTTTCATGCATGAGATCGCTGACCTTCATTGTCAAGCGTTTTCCCAGACGGCCAGCCGGGTGATTTACCGCAAAATCCTCAACCGTCAATCCACGAGCTTCCATCAATGTCATCGCCATCGCATCACCGAGAGCAAGTGCAACAGTTGTCGACGTGGTTGGAGCAAGATTGAGCGGGCACGCTTCCTTGTCGACAGATGCGTCGAGCACCGCGTCCGCCTTTCGAGCGAGTGTCGAGTCGGTGTTGCCGACAATTGCTACAAGCGGCACACCGCGATGTGCGAGGGTCGGCAAAATCGCAACTATCTCTTCCGTTTCGCCGGAATTACTGAGACCGATAACGACATCGCCTGTTGTGATGACACCCAGGCCACCATGCAAGGCGTCCGACGGATGAACAAAAATCGCGACCGTGCCCGTGCTGGTCAACGTTTGAGCGATCTTCTGAGCGATCACGCCCGACTTCCCAACGCCGATCACCACAACCTTGCTCTTGCATCCGCCGATAAGCTCTATCGCTCGATGAAGGCTCGACTCGTCAAGCCGATCGGCTGCCCTCTCGATCGCCGATGCCTCAAGTCTTAATAACTCTAAAACCTTGGAAAAATGGTCCGTCACGATTTCGAATTCTGATGTTTTGTTAATAATTTAGCAAGCATGCCCTGACCGCGTGTGAGGAGCTGCGATCAGATGGACGCAATGTCGGACACGAATTGGGAATACGGCTGGGCAGACCGGTGACGCGGATCTTGACTTACACTTTTAGTGAATTGACGGATCAGCTTTTTGGCGGAGGAAGTGGACTAAACAGGTCAGCTGCGATCTGCCATTTGCCATTATTCAGTTTCCACACCTGAACGTACACTCCTTTTCCAGTTTCGCTTCCGGCTTTGTCCGTAACAGAGTAGCTGCTGTAGACGAACGCAAGATCTCCGGCCTCAATAAACGAACGCCTCTTTACAAACTTGATCCCGGCTTTT
>JBBKXD010000235.1:0-9808 GCA_037969295.1 Pyrinomonadaceae bacterium
ACGCGCATTCCCTGGTGACGCGCGACGATGGCTTCCGGAACCGTGGACATTCCGACGGCATCAGCACCGAGCAAGCGATACATCCTTACTTCAGCGGGTGTTTCATAGGTCGGCCCGGAGAGTCCGCAATAAATGCCGCGATGAAGAAAGTCCGTCAGAGCCTCGTCATCGTGGCCTTCAAATCTTTCCTTCGCTATCTCATCGGCAGCTTCAGCAACTACCGCCTGAAGGACCGGATCATACACCGCCGTCATATCGGGGAATCGCGGTCCGAATCGCGTGCTGTTCGCTCCCCGAAGCGGATTCACGCCCATGCAGTTCAAGTGGTCGCTGATCAGCATCAGGCTGCCCGGCGTCATTTCCGTGCTGAGGCTGCCCGCGGCATTCGTCAGGATCACGTTGTCGATTCCCATTCGGCCAAAGGCGCGCATCGGAAAGGTGACCTGCTCCATTTCGTAACCTTCGTAAAAATGGAACCGACCCTGCTGTACCGCGATCGGATTTCCGGCAATCTCACCGAGCACGAGCTGACCCGCGTGCCCTTCGACAGTCGAACGTGAAAAATGTGGGATCTGTTCGTACGGGATGTTTGTCGGATCCGTCAATTCATCAGCAAACGCACCCAAGCCGCTGCCAAGAACGACGACGGTCTTTATCGGCTTCGCGTACTTCGATTGAATGAACGCAGCCGCTTCGGCCGCTTGTTCGTAACTCATAAAAACGGGAATGACAGATTAGCACAGGTGGCTGGAAGCTTGGCCGAATCGTCCAGGTGCTCTGTTATTTCTTTTCAGTGGATAGTGGTAAGTGACAAGTGGATAGTAGAAGCCACTTCAGGAACTAACCACTTGTAACTAATAACTCAGCACGCCTTCTAACAAAGCCTCTGATTGCGAAGCCAGCTCAACTTTCTTTCCTGTATGGAATTCCGAGAGCCTTTGGCGCCCGCGACAATCCGATGAAGCCGGCAAGCACGATTATTGTCAGCACGTACGGGATCATCTGGATAAACTGCACAGGAATGTCCTCGCCAGATGGCAGCTTAACGACGCCCTGCATTTGGATAGACAAAGCCTCAGTAAAGCCAAAGAACAGGCAGGCAAACAACACGGGAACAGGCTTCCACTTTGCGAGTATCAAGGCCGCAAGTGCGATGTAGCCACGGCCGGCCGTCATCGCCTTTGTAAACAGAGAGCTTTGACCGATAGAGAGATACGCACCGCCGGCTGCCGCCAGCACGCCGGAGAGCACGACCGCGAAGTATCGCAGCCTGATCACGTTGACACCCGCCGCGTCGGCCGCCGCCGGATTCTCGCCCGCCGCGCGAAGCCGCAGACCGAAAGGCGTTTTATAGATCACATACCAGGCGAGCGGAACGAGCGCGAACGCAAGTATCGATGCGATCGACAATCGGTTATAAAGATCCGGCAACAAATATTCCTGCGCGATCTGCTCAGTCGAGCCCGCTGAATCGTAGATCGCGGCACTGATGACGGCGGGCAATCCGATCATCAGAAGGCTGATGGCAAATCCTGTCACGACCTGATCGGCTTCGAACTTGATGACCGCGACGGCGTAGACGAAAGCGAGTGCGGCTCCGGCAGCTAATCCGCTGAGGAACCCGATGTATGGATCCTGAAGTTCGTAGGTCACAACCGCGGCGGTGAACGCTCCGGCCAACATCAGCCCTTCGAGCGCGATATTAATCACGCCGGCCCGTTCCGAGAATAGGCCGCCAAGCGCCGCGAATATGAGCGGCGTTGCCGTCCTGATCGTCGAGAACAACAGGATAAGTAAAAATGTCGGTGTCAGAACGTCGGTCATATTTAGGTACAACAAACTTTTATTTGTTGCTCTGGCTTACTTCCTTGAAAACCTCTGCAGCGATGCGACAAAAATAATAATTATCGCCTGCAGCACTTCAACAAGATCTTTTGAAACGAATCGCGTTTCAATATCGACGAAAATTTCGCCCCGCTTCAGGACGGCAAAGAAAATTGCGGCGATAAGAATACCGAGCGGATGATTACGGCCGAGAAGTGCGACCGCTATTCCCAAATAACCCCAACCCGCTGAAAAGTCGTGATAATAACGGTAACGATAACCGAGCACCTCACCGATCGCGACCATTCCGGCCAGACCGCCGGATATCGTCATCGCGATCATGATCTGTTTCTTCGACGAGATGCCGCCGTATTCCGCGGCCGACGGATTTTCACCGACCGCACGCAGCTCGTAGCCCCATTTCGTTTTCCAAAGAAAAATGTAAACGAGTACGCACATCAGGAGCGCGAGCAGAAATGCGACGCTCAGCGGTACGAAATCGGGCATCCCGGGAATGTACTGGCTGATCCGGGGTATGTGCGCCGCGGGGCCGATCTCGGCGGTCTGCATGATCGGATCGCCCGGAATTTTGTAGTAGTACTGCGTGAAATAGCTGACTAGCGCGACGGCGATGAAGTTCAGCATGATCGTATTGATCACTTCATGCGAACCGAACTTTGCCTTTAGAAATCCGGGGATCGCTCCCCAGAACGCGCCCGCGACGATCGCTGTCACGATGCAAAGCCCGACCAAGAGCACCGACGGCAGGCTGTACCACGACCAGTCTTCCTGCTTGCCGAAAATGTTTACGACGACACCGCCAAACTTGATACCGACCCATGCGGTGGCGAATGCCGCGACATATAACTGACCCTCGGCTCCGATATTCAAGAGACCGCAGCGAAACGCGACGGCAACGGCCAGCCCGGTAAAAATAAGCGGGGTCGCAATAAACAAGGTGTAGCCAATATCGTTCAGGGATCCGAACGAATTGCCGATCATGTGGTAGTAAGCGACGAACGGGTTATCGCCGATAAGCAGAACGATGATCCCGCCGACAATGAATGCAGCAATGACGGCGATCAGCGGCCAGAGGACTTCGCGCAGAATCTTCATCTCTCAAACTGAACGGATTTAGCGAACCGGGAGATCGTTCACCAAGGTCAGACTAATTTAGTGCTTGCTAAATATACCCGCAAAACTAGTTTATGTCACCTAAATCTCTGACAATTAAGCTGCATTTCCCAGGTCACCGGATTTGACAGAAGTTCACTCAGATTTTATTATGGCCTAGGACTAAGTAGCTATTCGCTTCTAGTTTGAGACGAGTTTATTTGATTCGAGGGTTTATGAGATTCGACAGATTTACCATTCGCGGGCAGGAGGCCGTTCAGGAGGCCATCGGCATTGCTGAAAAAAATCAGAACCAGCAAGTTGAACCCGAACACTTACTGGCGGTGATGCTCGAGCAAAAAGAGGGCGTCATGCGCCCGATACTCGGTAAGATCGGCGCGAACATGGCGCCGATCGAGAGCGAGATCGAGGCGGCGATCGCAAAGTTCCCAAAGGTTTCCGGCGGCCAGCAGTATTTCAGCACGCGGACGAACACGATCTTTCAGGAAGCTCAGAAGGAAGCAGAGAAAATGCAGGACGAATATGTTTCGACCGAGCATCTTCTGCTGGCGATCACGGACGAAAAAGACGGCGACGCCGGACGCATCCTCCGCTCGAACGGTGTTGCACGCGACGATCTGGAAAAGGTAATTACGGACATGCGGGGCGGCAGCAAGATCACGGACCAGAACGCGGAAGATAATTTCCAGGCGCTGGAAAAATATGCACAGGACCTGACGGAACTTGCCCGCAAGGGAAAACTCGATCCCGTCATCGGTCGTGACGATGAGATTCGTCGAACGATCCAGATCTTATCGCGACGTACTAAAAATAATCCGGTCTTGATCGGTGAGCCCGGTGTTGGAAAAACGGCGATCGTCGAAGGGCTCGCCCAGCGCATCGTCTCCGGCGACGTGCCCGAAACGTTGAAGAATAAAAAGCTGGTCTCGCTCGATCTCGGTTCGATGCTCGCCGGTGCCAAATATCGCGGCGAGTTCGAAGATCGTCTCAAGGCCGTTCTGAAAGAGATCGAAAAGGCAGAGGGCCAGATCATCCTCTTTATCGACGAGCTTCACACAGTCGTCGGTGCAGGCGCCTCGGAAGGCGCGATCGACGCGTCGAATATGTTAAAGCCGACTCTCGCACGCGGAACACTTCGCGCGGTCGGTGCGACGACGCTGAATGAATATCAGAAGTACATCGAAAAGGATAAAGCGCTCGAACGGCGATTTCAGCAAGTCTACGTCGGCGAACCGACCGTCGAAGACACGATCGCGATCCTCCGCGGATTGAAGGAGCGATACGAAGTGCACCACGGTGTTCGCATCAAGGATGCCGCGATCGTCGCGGCGGCTACGCTTTCGAACCGATATATAACCGACCGATTTCTTCCCGACAAAGCAATCGATCTAATCGATGAAGCAGCTTCGCGCATCCGTATCGAGATCGACAGCCTGCCGCAGGAAATAGATGTCCTTGAACGTGAGATCCTGCAGCTCGAGATCGAGCGTCAAGCGCTGTCGCGAGAGACGGACGAAAAATCAAAGGAGCGACTCGACGACATCGAAAAGCGCATTGCCGACCTGAATGAGAAATCGTCCGCGATGAAAGCCAAGTGGCAATCGGAGAAAGACGAGATCGAAAAGATGCGCACCGCCAAAGAGCAGCTTGAGGAAGCCAAACTCCGGCTCGAACAGGCGCGGCAGGCCGGCGATCTGACGAAAGCAGCCGAACTGCAATACGGCCGAATACCTGAGCTTGAGAAGTTGCTCGAATCCGAACGCTCACGCCTCGAAGAGCTGCAGAAAGACGGTGTTTATTTAAAAGAAGAAGTCGACGAGGAAGACGTCGCGGAAGTTGTCGCGAAATGGACCGGCGTGCCTGTGTCGAAAATGCTCGAAGGCGAGATGCAGAAGCTCGTCACGATGGAAGATAATCTTCGTCGCCGCGTGATCGGACAGGACGAGGGACTTGAGGCGGTAGCGAATGCGGTGCGGCGTGCCCGAGCCGGATTGCAGGACCCGAACCGCCCGGTTGGTTCCTTCATTTTCCTCGGACCGACCGGCGTCGGAAAAACTGAGACCGCAAGGGCATTGGCCGAGTTTCTTTTTGACGACGAACGAGCAATGGTACGGCTCGACATGTCCGAGTACATGGAGAAGCATGCCGTGGCACGGATGATCGGCGCACCTCCCGGATATATCGGATACGAAGAAGGCGGCCAATTGACCGAGGCCGTCCGTCGACGACCGTATTCGGTCGTGCTCTTCGACGAGATTGAAAAAGCGCATCCTGATGTTTTCAACGTATTGCTTCAGATCCTGGATGACGGACGTTTGACGGATTCGAAGGGACGCGTTGTCGACTTCAAGAACACCGTGTTGATCATGACGTCGAACCTGGGCTCGCGCGCGATCCAGGCCGCGACCGAAAACCCGCTCGCTGACCGAGACATCAAGACGAACGTATTGCAGGTTCTTCGCGATCATTTCAAACCGGAATTTTTGAACCGAGTCGACGATATTGTCGTCTTCAAGCAGCTTGGCCGAGAGCAGATCGCGCAGATCATCGACGTACAGCTTGAGAAGCTGCGAAAGACGCTCGAGGATCGAGGCATAACGATCGAGCTCGATCAAACGGCGAAGGACCTACTCGTAACCGAAGGCTACGATCCCGCTTACGGCGCGCGGCCGTTGAAACGAGCGATCCAGACGCTTATCCAAAATCCGCTCGCCGTGAGCTTGCTCAAGGGCGAGGTAGCGAGCGGCCAAACGGTACGCATCTCGGCCGAAAATGGAGAGATGAAGTTTACGCCGATCGCCGCCGAACAAACTGCAGTTGGTTCCCAGTAGTCGCGAGTCGAAGTTTCCTATTCACGATTCACGATTTACTATTAAGTGAGAATGTTTAAGAAGAAGAAGATGAGCGAAAACGATCCCTTTGACGGAGAATTTTTTGACGACGAGCCGGTCAAGGTCCCGGTGAACGATAAGCGTCGCGTAACGGAGAATGGTATCCGCGACGATATTAAAGAAGAAGTTCGTGCCGAAGCCCCGGCCAGATCGCCACGCGAGATAGAGTTGGAAACAAGGCTAAAAGCGGAGACGGAACGGCGTGAGGCTGCGGAAGCAAAACTTGTCGGGGTGCAGGCAAAGTTCGACGAAGCGAAGAATGGCCTTGAAAGAGAGACTGCAGAAATGCGTGCGCGTTTGATGAAGACGCTCGAAGATCGATCGAAACAAGGTCAGTTTAATTTCTTAACTACGTTGTTGCCGGTACTTGATAATTTGAACCTCGCCATCACGGCGAGTGAGCAAGATCCATCGGTGGATCATCTTCGCGACGGGGTGAAGGGCACGGCGCGTTCGTTCGAACAGGCCCTGATGAGCGTCGGCGTCGAAACCGTCCCATCCGTCGGATCGACATTCGACCCCGAGCTCCACGAAGCGATAGATATTGCTGAAGTCGACCCTGAGGAGGATGGAAAGGTCGTCGCCGAATATTCTCGCGGATACCGATTTGGTGACCGGCTTCTTCGGCCGGCTCGTGTTCAGGTGGGAAAGGCACGAGCATCCGGTGGTGTGGAGTAGGCAAATTAATACTGGGTGAGCGCATTAATTAACCGGTCCGATCAGGTCGTCACACCGGGAGTATAATATTCTTTCGGGCTTCTTTTCGAAGTGCTATGATGATGTTGGACGGCGATTTCCCGCCCGCCCGCATCCAACTTCCGGCAGTACTGAGCACTTATATGGCAGACATAGACGCATACAAAGACAAATTCAGCGACAGTGGCCGACGCGTTTTAGAAACGGCTCTTGGCGAGTCGAAGAAGCGCGATCAAAACTACGTTGCCATTGAACATATCTTGCACGCCGTCGCGAGTGAAGAGGACGACCTCTTCAGCTCAACGATGCGCGATCTTGCGGTCGATCCGCGATCGGTAAAGCTGCTGATCGAGAAACGGATGGAAATGGGCCGTCAGCATTCCGGGAAGGGATTTCGTATTGCGCCGGAAACAACCGAGCTTTTTAAGCGGGCGATGGATCGTGCCCGATCGCAGGGCCGTCGTGTGATCGACGGAAGCGACATCTTCTACGTACTTTCTAACGATGAGCGCAGCATATTAAATGATGTGCTCCAAAATCTCGGTGTGCCGTCTGAAGAAGTTGCCCAAACTGCCCGGACGCGTATTCGAAAGCGCGAGAAAGAAGAGGAGCGAACGCGGCAAAAATACGAGCTGCCGAGTTTTCTTCGCCACTTCGGCGTTTCGATGAACAAGCTTGCCCGGCAGGACAAGATTCCGCCGACGATCGGCCGCGAGAAAGAGATCCTGCGGATGATCGAGATCCTTTCGCATCGCGAGCGTTCGAATTCGCCGATGCTAATCGGTGAACCGGGTGTCGGCAAAACGGCGGTGGTCGAAGGATTGGCGAGACTGATCGAACTCGAACCAGAAAAGGTTCCCGCTCGTCTTCGTGATTCGCATATTGTTCAGCTTCAGATGGGCGGGCTTGTTGCCGGCACCATGCTTCGCGGCATGTTCGAAGAACGCATCAAGGGGATCATCGACGAGGTCAAAGAGAAAGATCACATTATCCTTTTCATTGACGAAGCCCACACCATCATCGGTGCCGGAGCGGCGATGGGAACATCGTCCGACGCGGCGAACATGTTCAAGTCCTCGCTCGCACGCGGCGAGCTCAGAATTATCGGCGCGACAACCTCGACCGAATATAAGGAATACATCAGCGAAGACGAAGCTCTCGCCCGACGGTTCCGTCTGGTCAAGGTCGAAGAGCCGACGATCGACGAGACACGAGCGATACTGATGGGTCTCAAGCCGCGACTTGAAAAGAACTACTCGGTGACGATCTCGGACGAGGCGATCAACACTGCTCTCGAGATGTCGCCGAAGTACATACGCAATCTTCACCTGCCGGACAAGGCGATCGGCTGGCTGGATACTGCGTCGGTCAAGGTTGAGATCAACGAGCCGTCGTCGCTTGTCGTAAAACCCGAACACATCATCGACGTCATATCTCAGGAATCGCGGATTCCGAAGGACATGATCTATCGGGACACGTCGGACCGTTTCTCGCAGATGGAGATCGATCTGGCGGGTCGAGTGATCGGGCAAAAAGAAGCGGTGCGTGCGGTTGCCGAGAGGCTGCGTTTGAATAAGGGGCCGCTCAAGGACAATCACTATGCGCCCGATGGCGTGCTGCTATTTCTTGGCCCGACGGGCGTCGGCAAAACCGAGCTTGCGAAGGCCGTCGCCGAGTTCATGTTTGGCGACGAAGGCAAGATGATCCGCATCGATATGTCCGAGTACGGCGACGGAACGGTCGGGATTGAAAAACTGATCGGCATGCCGCGGGGAATCGTAGGTAGCGAGCGCGGCGGCATTTTGACCGAGCAGCTTCGTGACGACCCGTACACGGTTCTGCTTTTGGACGAAGTCGAGAAAGCTTCGCCGTACCTGATGAATCTTTTCCTACAGGCGTTTGACGAAGGCTGGATGACGGACGGGCGCGGTAAAAAGGTTTATCTTTCGGATGCGATCGTCATCATGACCTCGAACCTTGGTTCGGAGAATTTCAAGCGGTACGAAAAGCCGCTCGGTTTCGGACAGAAGTCGCTCGGCGACGTCAAGCAGATCCGAGCCGAGGCAATGAAGGCCGCGGAGACTCGTTTCACGCCGGAGTTTCGCAATCGCATTGACGAGATCATCGTCTTCTCGCCGCTTACGATGGACGAGGTCCGCGAGATCGCACGCCTGTACCTGGCGAAGCTCAAGCGGAATATGGAACGTCAGGGTAAGGTCGTCGAGATCACCGAAGCGGCAGTCAATCTGCTAACTGAGAAAGGATTTAGCCCGGCGTACGGAGCACGATTCTTGAAACGGCATATCGACCAGAAAGTTAAACTCCCGATCACGAATCTCTGGAAAGGCGGAGTGAGATTCATGGTCGATGTGAACGAGGGTGAGGTTGTCGTATCGCCGAACGACGCGTTCAGCTTGAACTAAACCCGAGACGAACTTAATGCATCAAAGGCTTCGGTGATAAAATCGCCGGAGCCTTTTTCCTATGAAATCAATTTATCTGTACTTCCCCCGTGTTCTAATTCTTATCCTCGCGATCGTGCTTCTGGCCGGCGTCGATCCGGCACAAACTAAGCCCCTTGGCCAAGCCGAAGCTGTTATTCAGAAAGCCGTCCAAAATCTCGGCGGCGAAAAGTATCTGAACGTGAAAACGCAGATCGGCCGCGGAAAATACAGCATCCTCAAGGACGGCACCGTGATCTCGTTTCAGACTTTCACCGATGTCATCGTCTATCCCGACAAAGAGCGGACCGACTTCAAAGGACACGGTTCGCGGACGGTGCAGACAAACGTCGGAAATACGGGATGGGTCTTTGACGGCGAACAGCAGCTTGTAAAGGTACAGGACGAAAAACAGATCGAGAACTTCAAACGCGGGATCCGAACGAGTCTTGATTACCTGCTTCGAGGCCACTGGCGAGGCGAAGCCGAAATTACTTACGTCGGAAAACGTCCGGCGACACTCGGCAAACGCAACGAGGTGATCAAGCTGACATACAAGGACGGACTCGTCGTCGAATTCGAATTTGCAGCAGAAGATGGCTTGCCGCAGAAAGCTAGCTACAAGCGCCTCAACGCCGACAACGAAGAGATCAAGGAAGAAGATCGCTACGCGCAGTTCGTGGAGGTCGATGGTATAAAAGCTCCGTTCATCATCGATCGCTTCACCGCCGGCGTGCAGGGCTCACGCATCAACTATCAGTCGATCGACTACAACAAGACGATCCCCGATTCCATCTTCGTAAAACCTGCTAACGCCAAAGC
>JBBKXD010000236.1:0-3202 GCA_037969295.1 Pyrinomonadaceae bacterium
AGTTCACATCTGGACAAAAGACTGTTGACTCTAAGGCTGAAAAGAAACCTGTGCCGGTCGAGTCGGCTAAGGACGCCAAAAGTTTTACGGCAGAGCAGATCGCTGAATCGGCGATCTTCATCTATGGCCTGGGCGGCGGGCGAGTGATCCTAAACCAGATCCGAAAGACAGCAATTGAGCACGGGAAGCTCAGCGTGACTAATCTCGAAGGCCGGACGGAGCACGCAACCTATCAACGCTGGACCCTCCGAGCGGAAACCCTGGACAAAGAGAAAGTTCGACTTGATCAGGAGTATCCAAACGCAAGATATTCTCTGGTCTTTAACGACGATAAGATTTTTGGGATCGTTGACGATTCCGTGTTCACGCCCCGCGAAGACGCGGCAAAGGCATTCGAGAATCAGATCGTTCACGGTCTTGAAGTTCTTTTGCGCTACAAAGAGAATGAATCGAAGATCGAATCGGCTGGTAAGGAAAAGATCTTTGGCGTGGAATATTACCTGCTCGATGTCACCGACAAGCAGTCCCGCCGAACTCGCTTCTACGTTTCAACTAAAAGGCTTCGCGTCATGATGCTCGATTATGAGGAAGACGGCGTGAAATATCGCCGCAAGTTTTACGACTATAATTACGCCCAAGGTACGCTTTTTCCGTTCCGTACGACCCTTTGGGCCGACGACAAGCTCATCGAGGAAGTCGAGGTCGGGACCGTCACATTCGGGCAGAAGATCGACGAGACCCTCTTTTCTGCTGGCCAATAATTTGCAACGTTAGTTTGACTGGTTTGTGGAATGATTCGCTTTCCCGAATCTTTTCTATGGAGAAAACCATGAACCTGTCAAAACAAATCATCTCTCTCGTTCTCTCTTCGCTCGTGCTTCTCGCTTTTGGTTCGCTCGCATTTGCCCAAACTGACACCCAACAACTACTAGAGCCGAGCTACGAGGTCGCCCTGCAGGTCGTTATCGGATCGAATGAAGCCGCGATCAAAAATGATCTTCCGGCAAGTCTCGCCGGAATTTCGAAACATCTGAAGGGCAACTTCTCGTTTTCACACTACCGGCTCGCAAACACTTTCCTGGGACACGTTTCAAATACGGGTAACATTGAATACAAGAGTGTGTTGAACATTCTTGGGCAAGATACGGACGCCGAGTCGCAGACGTTTCTCGACTGGTCGCTGGGCAACTTCCGTGTACTACAGAACGGTTTCCAGGCGAGATCGTTTCGATTTGGGGCGCGGGTGCCGATCAGGACCGGCAGCGTAAAAGACGGTTCAGGTGTGGTGACCCCTGTCGTGAACTATGAATCTGTCGGCCTCACGATCCATATGATCGGGCTACCGGAAAATACTCCGACCCTGCTTGGCACGATCAGTTTACCTAAGACCACGGGAACTATTTTTCTAGTTGCGACGGTTAAGGCCGCCGGGCTGTAATAATGGATTTCTCAATGACGTTTCGCAACTTTCGCGACCGGCTTGCGTGTTTCAAACAGGTAAGCCGTTTTGTTCGGGTGACGAACTGTTGTAAAAAAGTATGAATGTATGGCATAGGACACAATCGAATCCAGCTCGGCGGAGGTACGAAACCACCGCGTGCCTGAAGAAAATCTGTCCGACCATGCCCTTATTGAAGCCACGAAGAAAGGCGACGAGTCTGCGTTCGCTGTCATTATCGACAGATATCGCAACCCGATCACGAACTACCTCTATAGATTTTTGAATGATTACGAAGAGGCCGTCGATCTCGCCCAGGAAACGTTTGTCCGGGTCTATTTCGCGATCGACCGCTATCACACGGACTACGCGTTCTCGACATACATTTACCGGATCGCGACTAACCTTGCGATCAGTGAAATTCGAAAACGAAAGCGACGGACGATATTGTCGCTAACCGGGCTGTTTCAGACCGATGCGGACGACGATACGGAGTTTCAACCGACGGACGGAAAGCCGCTACCGGATAAGGACCTGATCGACGACGAACGCGAAAGAGTTATCGCACGGGCTATCGCGACGCTTCCGCCCAAATATCGGGTACCGGTAATTCTTCGTGACGTCGAAGGTAAGACTTACGATGAGATCGCGGGAATATTAGAGCTTGGATTGGGCACGACCAAATCCCGGATCAGCCGGGCGAGAGCGTTACTAAAAGAAAAACTAAGGAATTATTTTTAGGCATGGATCAAAGGGAATTTAAGAACGGTTTGAGTGAATTTGAAGCGCCCGATGCGGATGGCGGCGATGTCGCTAAGCTGCTAAGGGCTCTGCCGCGCGTTGATGCTCCAGGGAATTTCATGTTTCGGGTAAAGGCCAGAATTGCTGACGGGGCGGCTCCGCAGGCACGCCTAATCCCGTTTCTGAAGCTTGCGGCACCGCTGGCCATTGTTCTTCTAGTTGGGGCTTTTGTAGTTTTTTACAACGGCCTACCATCACCCAACGATATTCCCGGTGTTATCGATACGGCTCGGACCGAGTTGACGGCTCCACAGTCGTCGGCTGATGTGACCCCGCTTCCGTCAACGACTATTTCTCGCCCGCAAATGAATGAGTCGCTAGCAAGTCAGCCGGAACGGGTCTCGGTTACAACCGAAAGGACGGGCCCGGTTCGGCGTGCGAGCAATCCGTTGCGGGACAACCGTTCCCGGGGCGGCTCGATCGATAGCACTCTTGGATCGGCAAATACAATATTGCCTCCGGGGTTCCAATCCGTCGATCCGCGAAAAAGCGACATCGCCGCTGCCAATGCCGGAGGCGCGGATATTGCCGTAAGAGATGTTCTACAAATGCTTGGCGTAAGTGCAGATGGCGATGCAGACGGCTGGAGAGTTCGGTCCGCAGCGACCAACAGCATGGCTCAACTCGCGGGTGTCAGAGTCGGCGATGTGATCGAGGCGATCAACGGCACGCCCCTGAAGCCAAATACGACGTTCAAGGGCGGTATTAGTGTCAGGACGCTTCGCGTGCTACGCGATGGAAAGCAGGTGAACTTAAGTCTGGGAAATTAGGAATCTATTGCTGCTTTAGCGGATCGACCTTTGCGTCTTTTACTTCGGTCGAGAATTTTCGATAGTCGTAGGAGCGGATCACCTGATTCAGCTCGATTCCTTTCACCAACAATACTCGCACCGACAGATTGATATCGGCGGTTGAAGGCAGCCAGATCTCATCGTTCACCCGCTCCTGCTCGAGCGTGAAGGA
>JBBKXD010000237.1:0-22139 GCA_037969295.1 Pyrinomonadaceae bacterium
GAATGAAACGACGGCCATCCTGTACCGGATTCAAACTTGTGTTTCGACGTGAACAGCGGCAGTCCGCATAGACGACAGGCGTAGGTTCCATCCTGTTTATTGTCGAGGAGTGTCCCGCAAAACGCCGGCTCGGTGCCGTGATTCAGCAGTATGCGGCGTTCTTCTTCGTTGAGGTCCAGTGCAAGCCGTTCGCGAGTATCATCTGAGATCGGCGAGACGTCGTACCCTGTTTCCGAAAGTTCTTTTTGTTTTTCTGGTGTCATGATTCAACGGATAACTGATAGTTGAGAATTGATAGTTGCCTCAGCAATGACTCAACGTCTGGTTGCATCTGCTATCGATCTCAGGGTTACGTATCAATTATCAACTATCAATTATCATCTATCAATTAGTCGCTCGACCTTCTTTTCAAGTCCGCGAAGCCGCTGAACTATTTCACCGAGCTTGCGATAAGCGGCAGTCGCCCGAAGCCAGTCCTTATTATCGAAACCCGGGATGCCGGAGATGATCTTTCCGGGCTCGACGTCATGGCTTGTCGCAGATTTCGCAGTCAACACCGCATCGTCACCCACTTTCAGATGTCCGGCGATACCGACCTGGCCTGCCAGGATCACGCGTTTGCCGATGAAGGAGCTTCCCGCCAACCCGGTCTGCGAACAGATCAATGCGTCTTCATCAACGGTGCATGAGTGTCCGATCTGGACAAGGTTATCGATCTTCGCACCTCGTTTTATCCGCGTCTCGCCGACCGACGCGCAATCGATCGCCGTATTCGCTCCGACCTCGACATCGTTCTCGAGTACGACGCGTCCGGTTTGCGGAATCTTTAACCATTGTTTGTTTTCATCCTTAGCATAGCCAAAACCGTCACAGCCGATCGTCGTGTTGTTATGAACGATGCAGTCTTCGCCTATCTCGCAGTTCTCGCGGACCGACACTCCCGAATGAAGGATCGAGTTTCGGCCGATCGAGACGCCGTCATAAATGCTCACATTTGGGAACAGTCTTACTCCGTCTGAAATTCGACAATCTTTCCCGATAACGACATTTGCACCAATTTCGCAGCTCGGAGAAATTGTGGCAGACGCATCGATAACGGCCGTCGGATGGACCGACGCAACAACTCCCTCCGCGGGATGAAACAACCGTAACGCACGCGTATAGGCAAGATACGCGTCCTTCGCCCGGAGCACGGCGATGTCGGTGCGTCCTAACTCCACACCCTCATTAAGAAAGATCGCAGTGGCCCGTGTTTCCTGGATCTGAGGCGTGTATTTTGGGTTCGCGAGAAACGTTATTTCGCCCGCTTTAGCGATGTCGAGACCCGCCGCGCCTCCTATATCAACGTCGCCATCACCGTGTTCTATGGTCGCAAAGGTGGCCTCGGCGAGTTCAGAGAGTTTCATATAAATTGCCTTGAAACATTATTGCCCGATATGCAACACTATTTCCAGCAACGAAATTGCCCAAGCTGTAGCCGGCCCTTATAAAAAGCCCACTCTCTCGACTTCAACGCAGTAAAAAACACCCAGGAGTAAAAATGAACGAAAAAGTCTTTGGTCAGTCTACAAAGAAAACCTCAGTGGACGATTATCTCAATAACGAGCGCCAAGGAGCCGGGCGGCATGAATATGTCGACGGACGCGTTATCGCGCGATCGGGCTCAAATCGCTGGCACAATATTTTGGTCTCGAACACCGCCATCGCGCTCGGCAGCCGCATGCACGGGAATAAGAGCGAAATTTACATCAGCAACATGCGGGTGAAACTGAAGAATAGCTACATTTGCTATCCGGATCTCGTCGTCGTCAACGGCGAGCCGTCGTTTTCGGACCAGAACTCGGATCTGCTTCTGAACCCCACCGTAATTTTCGAGATATTTTCGAATCAGACCCATTCGTCCGACAAGACCAACAAGCTCGAGAGCTATCTTGCGATGGACAGTATCAAGGAATTCGTACTTCTCAAAGAAGAGGAGATGCGTGTTGAGCATTACGCTCGTCAAAATGCGAAGCAGTGGATCTATCGGATATACAACGAACGCGATGATGTGATCTCGCTCGACTCGATCAACTGCAAAGTCTCGGTTTCCGAGGTATACGCCCAGGTCAAAACCAAGCAAGCTGAACTTTCGTCGAAGGCCGTCAATTAGTCCGCCTCAGAAGAGCGGTTTCTGCCGAAATTCTACATCAGATTTACGGGGTCGATCTCGGTATAGATATGCCGCATGTCGGCCCCGTTTTCTTCAGCCTGATGCAACCCCATCTCTAATGTCTCGCGAAGTCTAATTCGGCTCGACGATTTCACCAGGATCTGCATCCGATACTCGTTCTTCAGCCGCGAAATCGATGCCGGAGCCGCGCCGAGTATCCGGCATGCCTTGTCCGCGTTTGCCGCGTCGAGCGCGTTTCGAACGATATTTGCACTTCTGACCGCGGTTTCCTGATCCCGGTGTTTGATGAGGATCGAAGCGAGAACGACAAACGGAGGGTAGCTCAACTGAGATCTAAATCGGATCTCTTCGTCGTAAAAACCGCGGTAGTCTTGCTCGCATGCGTGCCGAAGAGCGTAGTGCTCGGGATAATACGTCTGGATCAGCACGCGTCCCGGAAGCTGGCCGCGTCCCGCTCGCCCGGCGACCTGAGTCAGGATTTGAAACGTCCTTTCCGCGGACCGAAAATCCGGCAGTCCGAGGCCGATATCCACTGAGATCACACCGACCAACGTAACGTTATGAAAGTCGTGCCCCTTCGCCAGCATCTGCGTGCCGACAAGCATGTCGATCTCGCCGGCGTCGAAGGCAAGCAAAGTCTTTGTCATCTGTCCGCGTTTCGACATCGTGTCGCGATCAATACGGGCGATCTTCAGCTGCGGAAACTTCTTTTGTAAAATGTCCTCGACTTGCTCGGTACCCTGCCCGATGAAGTACAAATATTCGCTTTCACAAAACGGGCACTGCTTCGGCGTATTCGCCGTGAACCCGCAGTAGTGACAGACGAGTCTGCCATCTTGTCGATGATATGTCAGCGTGATGTCGCAGTTCTTGCAGCGAAGCCGTTCGCCACATGAGCGGCACAAAACGAACTGTGAAAAACCTCGACGGTTGAGAAGAATTATCGACTGCTCAGATTTCGCGTGTGTTTCTTCGATCGCGGTGATAAGTCGCGGTGACAGTACGACATCCTTTCCGGCCTTGCGAAATACCTCACGCATGTCGATCAGCTCGGCCGTCGCCAGTGGTCGGTTTCCGATGCGGTTTTGTAACTGCAGGTATTGATACTTTCCCGATTGCGCATTGTGATACGACTCGAGAGACGGCGTCGCGGTTCCAAGAACGACGACCGCATCCGCAAGATTTGCACGCATTACCGCCACATCCCGTGCGTTATAAAATGGCGATTCGTTCTGCCGGTACGACGTATCGTGCTCTTCATCGACAATGATCAAACCGACATTGTCCAACGGCGCAAAAACGGCGGAACGTGTTCCTATCACAACACGGGCGTCGCCTTGGCGGATCCGTCGCCATTCGTCGAACCGTTCGCCCTGTGACAAATTGGAATGGAGGATCGCAACCTCGGAACCGAATACCGACCGAAGACGTCGGGAAAACACCGGTGTTAGCGCGATTTCCGGCACCAGCATCAAAGCGGAGCGATCGGCGTCCAAAGCTCTTCGCATTGCCCGAATGTAAACCTCGGTCTTGCCGCTTCCTGTAATTCCGTGCAAAAGAAACCCTTTGTATTCTTTCGAAGACAAACCTTTCTCGATCTCTAAAAGAACCTCGGACTGATCGGTGTTGAGCACGATTTCTCTATGCTCGGGAAGCGTTGAATCGCCCAGTGGATCGCGTCTGACTTCGGTAGTGAAGATCTCGAGCGACCCCCGCTTGGCTAGTGTACTGATCGACGAAGCTCCGACGTCGGCGTGCTGTAGAAGATCCGTGAAGATCATCTCGCCCCCGCTCCGGTTTAACTGATCCAATATTCGCTCCTGTGCTTGGCTAAGCGGCTTTTGAGCGTCCGCAGTTTCGGCTTCAGGCAAGAGCCGCACAGCTTTTCGACGTTTCGGCTTCACCTTTTGGGCAAGCGCGTGATCGCGCACGGAAATGTCCCCGGAACGAACAAGCTCACGAATCGCACGTTTAGCTCCCGATCTGCCGAATTCCTTTTCAAGTTCACTGACGGCAACCTCGTGCGATGCCGCGAGACGCTTTAGGATCTGGTCGCGGGCGGATCTCAGGCTCTTTCTGCTGAGAAGATGCTGACGGCCCGACTCTGTTATTTGAACGAACTGTACGACAGTGACGTTTACGCCGGCGGGAAGCGAGGCCTTCAACATCTCGCCCCACGAGGCGGCGTAATAATCCGCGGTCCATTTTGTGAGTGTGAGGATCTCTTCGTTTACTAGTGGTATTTCGTCGAGGACTTCGGAAACCTTCTTAACGGCCGTTTCCTCTATTCCTAATTCCGGATCGAGTGTCGCGTGCAGGGCAACCGCGTAGCCGGTCATCAGACGATTTCCAAAGGGAACCATGACGCGCGATCCGAGACTGACCCGTTCGGACTGTTCTGCTGTCAGCTTATAAGTGAAAGTGCGTCGCGGAGGCAGCGGAAGCGTAACCTCGATAAAACTGTGGAGGTTAGGTGTATTTTCGCGAGGTTCAGACATTTCGAGGAACGGTTATCGAATGATAACCTATAGGAACTTTTTGGAACAATTGACCTCAAAGTAGAGGCGACGAGATTTTTATGGACGGATTTTTGGAACAGCGCGAAGAGAAGAAGAGACTTAATAAAGCACTGGTCGTCGGTGCACTTGTCGGCATTTTGATACTCGCGGGCGGGATTTGGCTGCTGACGCGCCAGCCGTCGATGGAAGATCAGAAAGCAAGTATTCTCGAAGGCTCGTTCCACGAAGGTTCGCCCGAATTTGACCAGCTCACCAAGGACATAATCATTTCAACGGCCGAAGACACCGTAGAATCGCCGAACGCATTCGGATCGATATCGATGTACATCGGCGGAAAGATCAGAAACAAAGGCTCCCGGATCCTTAATGGCCTCGAGGTGAACGTCTCGGTTGTCGACAGTTTTAACCAGCTCTTAAAAGAAAAGCGCGTCCTCGTAGTTCCGACGCAGCAGCCAGAACTTGGACCGGGGGACACGATCACGATCCATCTCGAAATAGCCGGATTTGGCAGTAAGGACGACCGGGCGAATATTCGCTGGAAGGTTACGGCGATCCGAGTTGCGAATTAAGGGCTTTCGAGATCGTTCTTTGGACGATCGAGAAATAGCTCTTCTAGTGATTGCTTCACCGGCTGCACGGAGATCAGTTTTCCACCGGCAACCTTAGCTTCTGCGAGGAGCTTTTCGATCTGCGACTCGTCATCGATCTCTACAATTACTCCGCTCGCCGCCGATCTCGCCTTGTATCGTTCAGGCAGTTGCTCCGCATTCAAATTCTTCAGGCTCACTTCATAGACCTGGCGCTCACCCTCTCGCGAAAGCAGCTCGTCGAGATTTCCCGTTGCCGCGAGTTTCCCTCGCTTGAGGATCGCGACCTTATCGCACAGGGCTTCGACATCGGAGAGGATATGTGTCGACATAAATACTGTCGTGCCTTTCGTCCGGAGACCGATGATCAGCTCCCGGATCTCCCGTCGCCCGATCGGGTCAAGGCCGCTCATCGGTTCGTCAAAAAAAACAATTTCGGGTTCGTTGATCAGCGCTTGTGCGAGGCCTACACGTTGCAGCATTCCCTTTGAAAATTTACGAAGTTGTTTGTTCCAATCCTTTTCTTCGAGGCCAACTTGTGTGAGAAGTGCGGACGCTCTCTTTGTGCGTTCACCGATGTCGAGTCCGAACAGCTCGCCAAAATATTTCATCAGCTCGAACGCCGTCAGGTAATCGTAAAAATACGGGTTCTCCGGGCAGTAGCCGATCCGTTTGTGCATCGAAACATCGGCTATATCGTGGCCGAGAATTCGCGCCGTACCGGACGTCGGAAACAGCAGGCCCATGAGGATCTTGATCGTCGTAGTCTTGCCCGCCCCGTTTCCGCCGAGGAACCCGAATATTTGTCCGGGCACTACATTGAGCGAAAGGTCTTCCAGCGCGCGTACTTTTTTCTTGCGCCAAAATCCTACCTCGTAATCCTTTGTAAGATTTTCGATCTCGAGAGCGTGTTTCATAATTCTAGATTATCGGTATCTTCGATCGGGGCCAGTCAATAACCGCTTCACACTTGCTCGTATCCAGCCTATATGGAACTCCGCTCGGATCGACAAGTTGATCTTCCTGACTGATCCGCAATGCCGCGCCATTTGGAAGCCTGGCGTTTGAAAGCAGCGGCAGTATCTCTTGCCACCTCGTCGCGCATCGTCCATTGCGTTGCGCGAATATTTTCAGAGCAGGATTTATCAGGTCCCTTTCGTCGAGTGAATCGATCTGCATCAACCTAAGCTCGATGTTCTTTTTCGACACATCATCCTGCGTTTCCGCGAGCAGTTGCTTGTACATGTCCCGTGCGACGCTGCGATTTCCGCCTTCGATTTTCATGCGTGCGGCCATCTGCTTGAAAAATAGAGGAGCCCCCGGAATACGCGAACCCCCATCATAAATTTCAGACGCTCGATCGTAGTTGCCGCGACGCCAATAGATGTAGCCCAGATATTGGTGAAGGCGCCATTCCTTCGGATTGCTGGCAATTCCTTTTTCGGTCAGTGCGATCGCTTGCTCGGGATCGATCGCCGGCAGGATCGTCGCTCCATAGGAATACGGCGCGATAAAGTGCGGATCGAGATCCGTCGCATTATTGAGATATGGATAAAGCAGTCGCGGATTCAGCTCCGACATATCGTCGAGATTCAGATTCTCGAGACCGACCGCCGTGATCTTTTTTCCGAAGTACTGAAGCGAGTTCATCCAGTACCAGTCCGCAACCAGGCCCTCGGCGCCAAATACAAACCCTTTCATCTGTCTGCCTTGAAGAGCGAGATCTTCATCCTCGTAACCTCCGGGCAGAGGCGGCCGCTCTCTCTCGACAAATCGGGTAAGAGCAAATGCCGCGGCGAAGCCCAAAATTATCAGCGCAACCGCGATCGCCGTCTTGTTTGCAGTCGACAACATAAAACTATCTAAAATTTCGCCGGCTAAAAATTAGTATGGTTGCCGCGATGAGGATCGCGTCGAACACGATCGCATAAAGGATAGCTCCGCCAAACATAGCAAGCGGCGGGACTTCGCCATGAGCGGCGTTTGTTACAAACGTAAAGTGCGAAAGGTTTGGAAGGAGATAATAGATAGCATCCAGAACATACCTTGCTCCTTGCGACTCGAGGCTGACGCCCAGATCACGGAGAGATGAGCTGAAGTGTCCTATCACAAATACAAAAAACGTCAGGAGAGCGGAGAGTGAAGGCGAGGAGAAGGACGAGAAAAGTATCGCCACGGCGGTCAAGATCGTTAGCTCAAAAAAAATGAGAATAATTGTTGCCCAGACCGGGCCCGCAAGGTCCATTCCGCCCACCGACGCGAGCGCAACTGAAACTCCGACGCCCATCACCGCTACATTAACGGCAAGCGTCAGGCACAAGCCCGCATACTTGCCGACGATAAACTCACCACGGCCGACCGGCTTGGCAAAGATCGCGAAAACAGTTCGCTTCTCGATCTCTTTAGATACGAGGCCGATACCAACAAAGATCGCGATAAACGCTCCGAACAAGAGCACTGCATTCAGCCCGATGTTTACGATAGTTCGAGCCTCGTGTCCGTCTGTAAGATCACCGAGCAGGATGGCGCAAGCGATAAGCAGAAGGACAAATACGACAAGGTTGTAGAGCACGCGGTCGCGCACGGCTTCCCGGAACGTGTTCTTTGCAATTGAGATTATCCTTTTCAAGAGCACTAAAAATGAAGGCAAAATTGTATTGGTGTTGGCGTATTGAGCCGCGACGAATCGCGTCGCAAAACTATCTTAGAACATTTATCGTGTTCGCGTGAAGTGCATTTCGTTCTATTACTCAGAACTGATTTTTATAAGCGAAAAACGCTGTTCTTCGGGGAACCTAATATACCGTTCTGTCGTGACCGCATAGATCGAGCTCTCAGGGTGAAGCTCCATCACTTGCAAATATGAGTTGTCGCGGGCGGCCAGGTCCGAGACAGCCTTTGGGCCCGAGGTTACCATCACGCGCCAGGTTGCCGCTGCTCGGGCGTCTATCGCTGATGCTTTTCTAAATATCGCGACCGAGTCATCTATCTTTCCGTTTCGTTCGAGCAATTCTCCGTATCTCGTCAAAACGAAGGGTGACCGCGGATAGAGTGTGGCAGCCTTAGCCATTGTATGCTCGGCTGCGACGTCGTCTCCTGAAAGCGAGAACGCTGAAGCCAGATAGGAAAAGTCCGTCGATTCGCCCCGGCCCAATGCAATGGATTCTTCGAGCCAGGGAATCGCCTCGGCATACCGTTTCTTTTTTAGAAGGAGCATGCCTAATGTTCGTCGACAGTCGGGATTTTCATCGTCGAACATAGCGGCCGCCTTGAAGAGCGCATCTCCCGATTCGAAGTCTTTCTGCCGGTTGGCCTGCGTTGCAATTATCACGCTGGTCAAGCGAATACCTGTATAAACAAGAAGCGCAATACAGACAACCATGCCGCCGGCGAGGACAAGTCTCGTTCTCGCGGTGGATGTTCTGGGCGAAGCCGCTGTTTCCAAACGTTCATTCCTTTTTAGCAAGGCCTTCGACGCCACCGCGAGGACAAAGAAAAATAGAAGACCATTTTGCATCACTCTGAATGAGTAAGCGCTGACGCCAGAGCTTGCCAGAAACATGAGCAAGCCGATGAGGGCCGCGGGTGCGTGGAGCGGCACGCTGCGGAAATTGCGAATCGCCCGGAACGACATGATCGCAATACCCGCGAGGAACCACAGAAAAATTACCGCACCCGTGACGCCGAGTTCCGCCGCGATCTGCATAAATTCATTGTGAGCATGTGCGGCGATTCCGACCTCTCCGTAAATGAGATTTGGATCCTCAGGATGTTGCAGCGCATAGTGTTCCCGAAAATTATTAAATTGAAACCCATAGTTATCGGCGCCAACGCCATTGATAGGAGCCGACCGCAGCATCTGTAACGAAACCGAATTCATCAGGATGCGAAAATTATTGCTGTACTCTGAACCCGACGCGTCGTTAAGACGCGCGAGAATCGGAACTTCAGCCGACGATGTAGCGAGTGAAAAAAGAAAAAGGGGTACGGGCGCGGCAGCGATGAGGACAACTGCCAAAGCGAACTTCGGCCCGTATCTTCTGAATCGCGCAAAAGCAAGAATCAGGACCGCCATCGAAATAAGAACAGCGCCGAAAAGGACCCAATTAACTCGCCCGGCCGTCGTGTAAATAAGAAGCCACATCAGCACGACTGAAGTAAGACCGAGATATATCGTGCGGCCTGATGTCCTCAACACAAAAACAAGGAGTAGCGGAAGCAGTGTTACGATCTGTTCACCATATTTTGCGAAACGGCCGCGAAAAGACGTGTTGCCACCAAACGCCGTGATTGACAAAAAGTCGAATAGTGCGAGGACCGCAAATACGACGAGCACTAACGCAAACAGCCGGAGCAATCTTCCGAAATGCCGGCCGTTATCCAGGAGATATCTGAAGATCAAATAAAAAATGAGGTACTCACCCCATATCAGCGTATGGTGGATCGCTGATTTCCAAGAAGGGGCCCAGAGCGCGGAAAGTCCGCTCCAAAAAATAAAAACAAGGAGCGGAAGCACGATAAAACGCCATTCGGTTTTGGACAACCTCAGATCCAATCTGTGGGGGTTGAGCGTGAGATACGCGAGGGTTGAGAATAGAAAGACGGATGCAGCGATCTCGACCCGCCACATATGGATAAACGTTGTCCAAGCAGGGAGCGGGGCTGTCAGCGCAAGCATTACAATGCCGAAACCGATATAGAACGGGATTCCGGGATTCCAAGGCTTGAGTGTGGTCGAAGGCTGTGTCATCAGAATGATGCGGGATAAAAGCGAAAGGGAAACGATTAAGTAATATAATCGCTTCCCCGTTCAAGTCCAACAAAGTTGGAGCAAGACCTACTACTGCTGTCCCATCGGGTTAGCACTCGTACCGGTCACATAAGCACCGCCGGCTGCATCTCCACCAACCGTGAGGTCGTCAGCGGTTTCGATAACCTGAACGTAAACCACACCATCGGTAGCGATACCAAAGTTACGCGTACCCGTAGCTGTGATTCCGGTCGGCGTAAGCGGCTTAGCGGTGATCGCAAACGAAGCGGGGTTTGTTCCCACTACGTACTGAAACGACTGATATTCCAAACCGAAGCCGCTCTTTGTTCCGACGGCGAGGACGCTGTCGATCAAATTAGCACCCGCAAGAGCTGGTCCTGCGTCTGCGGCCCAATCAGCTGAATCAGCTCCTGAAGGAGCGTAGTTACCATTACCGGTCGTAGCCTGGTAGGTAGCATTCGCACCGTGAACCGTACGGAGCGACGAAGCTGCAGAACCTTCATTAGCCGAGCGGCGGGCCGCCAGCAGGTTGGGAATAGCGATCGCGGCGATGATGCCGATGATCACAACAACGATCAAAAGTTCGATAAGAGAGAAACCTTTTTGATTTTTCATTTCTAATTCACAATCTCCTAGAGTTAATAAGTCTTTATCTACCTTTCCCAGGCACCCAACCTATTACAAGGTGCGTGCCAGAAGCGATGTGGCCGCGATCCAGCGACCTATCTTTTAGTATTTCTACAGTTAGCATTATGGTAATCACTTTTTTCGAGGGCGGAGGAGAAGTCGGAGGGGGCTGAAATTACAGTTTTTGGTAACGGGTGGATGACACTTTTTGTCAGAACTGAGGGCGGTTGTGTCAATTGGTATTTATTGGCTGCGCGGCCGCGAGTGTAACCGTGTCGAATGGGATATTGAGGTCTGCGAGGTCGGAACGGATAACGCCGTCGATCCCGACTCCGAAACGCCGGGTTCCGGTCGAGAGTACCCCGGTTGTGATCGAAGGATTCGCCGCGAAATAAAACGTTTGGGGGGCCGTCGGAGTCGCCGCCAGTCGATCGCCCAGAAATGAATATCCGCTTTTCTCGCCTGAGCCAAGCACGTTGTCGATCAAGCCTGCGGCCATCAGATCCGCCAGGGATGATGTTCCCGGCGTCGACAGCGAGCCGGCATAGCTACCGTTGCCTATTGTGGCCGCGTAACTTGCGTTGGCGCCGAATAGAGTTCTCTGCGCAGAGACGGTTGAGGCTTCATTTGCAGCCCGACGAGATGACATAAGATTCGGAATAGCGATAGCTGCAATTATTCCGATTATTACGACAACGATCAGGAGCTCGATAAGTGAAAATCCCCGGTTACTTTTCATAAGAAACGCCACCCTTGGGAGTAAGTCGGTCCCTGACCCTATGCAATTAGAGAGCCAATCCCAAAACGAGCTTGAATTTTAGGGGATTTTAGAGCCTACTCGCCGCTGCGCATTTGGGCGGACAGGTTCCGGATGTCGTGTTTGTCGAGGAGATGGCGAAGCGATCGAACCTGCATTTGGAGGAGGTCGGCGGCACGGGTTTGATTCCCCGCGGTCTTGCGGAGAGCCTCGACGACATATGTCTTTTCGAGATTCTCGAGGTGGGCGGTGAGATTGAGTCCGGTGTCAGGTAAGTTGAACTCGGCATTGATGCGCTCAGGATTGTAGTTTGTGATGTGCTCCGGCAAACGCTCGGGCTGGATCTCGTCGTCGCGCTCAAGCGCGACGGCCCGCTCGATCGTATGTTCCAACTCACGCACGTTTCCGCTCCACATGTAGTTCTCGAGCAGCTGCATTGCCTTCGGTGAGATGGATAGACGTCTACCCGATTGATCACAGAATTTTCCGACGAAATGCCTTGCGAGCTCGGGAATGTCTTCGGGGCGCTCGCGAAGCGGAGGAAGATTGATCGGTATGACCGACACTCGGTAAAAGAGGTCCTCGCGAAACGTCCCGTCATTCGACATCTGTTTTAGGTCGCGGTTCGTTGCGGCTATGACGCGGGCATCGATCGAGAGCTCGTCGTGGGCGCCAACCGGCCTGACTTTCTTTTCCTGAAGGACGCGAAGCAGCTTTACCTGCATCGCCGGTGACATTTCGCCGATCTCGTCAAGGAAGATCGTGCCGCGGTTCGCCGCTTCGAACAATCCTTTTCGGTTCGTGTTGGCGCCGGTAAAAGATCCTTTCACATATCCGAACAGCTCGGATTCAAGAAGTGTTTCAGTAAAGGCGCCGCAGTTGATCGAGATGAACGGCTTCTCGCCGCGTGCGCTCAAATCGTGAATCGCTCGCGCGACCAACTCCTTTCCGGTCCCACTTTCGCCCATGATCAATATCGTCGACTGGACCTCGGCGACGGTTTCGATCATCTGAAAGATCGCGTGCATCTTCGCCGAGTTTCCAACGATGTTCTTAATGCTGCCGCGTTCGCGCTGGGAACGGCGGAAGGCTCGATTTTCATCGATCAACGCCTGTTTCTCGAGCGTTTTCTTAACGATTAGCTTTAGCTCTTCGACATCGAACGGCTTTTGAATAAAATCGTCCGCACCGAGCTTGAACGCCTCGCGGGCAGTCTCGACCGATGCGAACGCCGTCATCAAAACAACGCCGAGATCAGGCTGAGTTTCGCGGACAGCGCTGAGCATTTCGATACCGTCCATGTCCGGCATGCGCACGTCGGATATGACGACATCGGCAGGTCCCTGCTGAAGGAGAGCGAGAGCTTCGCGTCCGTTCGAAGCCGTTCGGATGGTATGCCCGTCGCCTTCGAACACCAGGCTCAAAAGCTGCCGATAGCTCTGCTCGTCATCAACAATCAGTATGTTAGACATTCGTAATGTGCCGGTTCAGGGTCCTGAGGGTTAGCGCGTAAACCTGGAAGGCCTGATCTACAGTAACCATTTTCACAGAAAGTAAGGCTGCGGTTCAAGAAGAAACTTCAGATTCGTTTTCGACCTGCAAGTATTCCTTCAGCGGAGTTGGCTCGGCGACGTCGTCGATCGCCGCTTCTTGTTCGAATGAAACCGGCTCGCTTGCACGAGGCAAGACGATCGTAATTACGGTCCCCTCGCCTTCGAAACTTCGAACGTTGATCGCTCCATCATGATCGCGGATGATCTGGTAGACGATGGATAGTCCTAGACCCGTGCCGCCGGAAGTTGAATTTGAGAAAGGCTCGAAGAGTCGTTCGACCTGCTCTTTCGACATGCCCAGTCCGCTGTCTTCGAAGACGATCTGCACGCGATTATCCGGGATGGTCTCGAGCGTTATCGAGATCTCGCCACCCTCGGGCATCGCGTTTATCGAATTTCGGGCAAGATTCCAGAAAACCTGTTTGAGCTGTGTCGAATCGGCGGAAACGAAAATGGGTTTTTGCGGCAGAGTTTCTTTTATCCGGTGCTTTTCCTTAACTTCGGGACTGTGCCGCAAAAGCTTGACCGTATCCCGAATCGCTTCGCACGCGTCGATCTCGGAGAAGCTCCCGACCTTGGGCTTCGCATAGCTCAGAAAATTCGTGATGATGCTGTTCAGGCGGTCCGACTCGCGCAAAATTATTTTCATCAGATCGGCTTGTACGGATTCCGGCGGTGTATTGGACTCCAAAACTTGTATCGCCCCGCGCATCGCCCCAAGCGGATTTCTGATCTCGTGTGCGAGGCCGGCGCCTACGCGACCGACGGCCGCGAGCCGGTCCTTTCGCCTGATACTTTCCTCCATCGATCGTATATCGGTCAGATCTTGAAACGTGACGATCAAGCCGGAGCGTTCCTTGTTTTCCGAAAAGAGCGGTGAAATGTTGTATCCGATACGAACCGCGAATCCCTCCGGCGTGACAAGGTTCGTCTCGAAGCGCGGTGGCTGTTCAGTGTCTCGGCTATCCAGGGAAAGCTCGATGGGCTGCTTAATATTGCCGAAGAGCGAAAAAATAGATCGCCCATGCATAGCTTCGGCTTTATACCCGGTTATCTCTGCGGCAGCAGCGTTGAAGGTATAAATGTTTCCGTCAAGGTCGGTCGTGATCAATCCGGAACGGATCGATTCGATTATGCGTTCATGGAGCTCCTGCAAATTTGCAAGTGTCTTGGTTGCTTCCTTGAGTTGTTCGCCGGACGAAAGCCGTTCGGAAAGTTTCGACGCCAGCAGACCGACGACCAGAAAAGCGACCGTATGAAAGCTGACGATCTGGATAATTTTCGGAGTAGCTTGAGCGGCGCCCGAAGGCTCGAGTACGGAGAGCCCGGTCAGGATAGCCAACATCAGGAAAAAAGCGATGCAGATGACGGCCATCAGGAGCGTCGCTTGCGGCCGGAGAAAGGCGCTCGAGACGCCGATCAGTACAATATAAAGCGTGATGTAAGGCGACGTCAGATCGCCCGTTTTCCAAACCAGCCAGGTGATCAACAAGGCATCGATAAGGAACTGGGCACGAACCTGCACCTCCAAAGATCGCGATACACGCGAGAGCAGAAAGTAGACAGCGGTCAGACCGACCGAGACGACAAAAACAAGAAACGGACCCTCCGGAAAATTGTCCAGCGACAGCTGAACCGAACCGCTGTACCAGATCCAGCTGGTCACCAGTAAAAGGAAGATTACGACCAAACGCCCGACGACCAGTGTTTGAATTTTCTGGAGAGTGAGAGTGTTGGCGGAACCCGTGTTTTCGTCTAAACTGAACATGCTCGACGCTTGCGGTGGAATTATGAAAAAGGAAACTGCGGACTCACCTTTGTTCGAAAACCGCCCCTGGGGCAGCTTCACGATACTCGATGAAGGCGAAAATTATAAGGTCAAGCGACTCGAAGTATTGCCGGGAAAACGTTTAAGCTACCAACGCCATTCACACCGTTCCGAGCACTGGCTGGTCGTCCGCGGCACTGCTAAAGTAACACTAAACGGCACCGAAATCATAGTGGGAACAGGCGAGTCTCTCGACATACCGGTCGGATCCGCCCATCGCATCGAAAACTCTCCCGGAGACGAGGAACTCGTCATAATCGAAACGCAAACAGGCGACTATTTTGGCGAAGATGACATCGAACGCTTAGACGATGACTTTGGCCGAACCGGCCAATTTTAGATTTTGGATTTTAGATTTTGGATTCGTCGCTTCGGAAACTCCAAGCCAATCGATCGGCTTAACCTGTTCGAAATCCAAATCCAAAATCCAAAATCTAAAATCGAAAGATGTCCCTGACCATCGAAAGAAAATTGCCGCTTATCCTGTTCTTCGTCGTGATCGTACTGACGGTATTAGGATTCGCGCTCTACGTATACACTACATCGCTCCAGGACGCCGTCGACATCCAGAAACGCACGCAGAACAGGATCTCAAGGCTCGACGAGATTCTGCGTCTTACGCTCGATGTTGACTCATCCGTGAGCAGCTTTATCATCACGGGAAACGATTCATATCTTGGCCCGTTTGAAACTTCCAAGCCGAAAATCCAACAGAGTATTGCCCGATTGAGATCGACGATGACCGACACTCCGGCAGAGCTTAATGAGTTGGCAAGTTTGGAGGGCTGGACCGCCGAATATGTCGCACAGGCAGAAAGCAAGATCGAGCGACGGAAAACAGAGGGGTTTGATGCGACGATCTCGAGCCTCGGGAATTCATCGGAAAGGTCGATCACAGCGAACATGAGAGCTTCTATCGACAGGTTGAAAGCGGCGGAGCTCGTGTCATTGCAGCAGCGTGAGACTTCGCTCGATCAGAATTTTTACAGGACGATATGGGTCTTGATCATCGGATGCCTTTCCGGAATCGTCGCCTTAGGATTAGCGAATGTCGTGGTCTCACGCGAGATCCGGAAGCGTCGAAATGCCGAGGCGGCCCTGACAGACGCGAATCGGGAATTGGAAGGTCGGATCGATGACCGCACGCAAGAGTTGGAAAAGGTTAACGATTCGTTGAGGCTTGTCGCTGCCGAGAGGGAAGAGCTTTTGAGAAAAGAGCAGAGTGCGAGGCGCGAGGCTGAGATCGCAAATCGGCTCCGGGATGAGTTCATGGCCACCGTCTCTCACGAACTTAAGACGCCGCTAAATTCGATTCTCGGCTGGGCGCGTATGCTGTCGACCGGCGATCTCGATGAAGAACAGGTCAAGAGAGCGCTCGCTACGATCGTTAAGAATTCGGAGACACAGAATCGCCTGATCGAAGATCTGCTTGATGTGGCTCGCGTTATTTCGGGTAAGCTGGTGCTCGACTTGAAGCCCATCGATCCCTTCGAGCTTGTCCACGACGCGATCCAGAGTGTGCTGCCGCTCGCCGAAGCGAAACAGATCGAGATCTCAGAAGATGCCGCGCCCGACGCGAGATCGGTTACGATCTCGGGCGACCGCCATCGCCTCACACAAGTGTTTTCAAATCTGCTTACGAACGCCGTGAAATTCACTCCCGAAGGCGGGCGTATTGAAACGCGGATCGATCAAAGTGACGATCGACTGAACGTGTCGGTGAAAGATAACGGTATCGGGATCAAAGAGGAATTCTTGCCGTTGGTGTTTGAGCGATTCAGGCAGGACCTTTCAGTTTCAACGCGAAACGGAGGCCTCGGGTTGGGCCTCGCTATCGTTCGCCAGCTCGTCGAAATGCACGGTGGCTCGGTGAGTGTTCGAAGCGAAGGCTCGAACAAGGGAAGTGAGTTTACCGTAACGCTTCCCGCACAGCATCGAGCAGATTTTCAGCAAGCACATCGGGCATAGAGTCGAGCTCGTTCGCATGACTGCGGCCATATCCCGTCATAACAAGAGCGGTTCTACTACCAGCGTTGAAACCGGTCTCAACATCGATCTTCTTATCGCCGATCATCCACGAGCTCGAGAGGTCGATCGAGAAATCTTTTGCGGCCGATTCGAGCATTCCAAGACTCGGCTTCCTGCACGAGCATCCATCGCATGGCAGATGCGGACAAAAATAAAATCCGTCGATCATACCTTCAAGTTGCAACTGCATCTCTTCATGGATGGCGTGCATCGCTGCCTCGTCATAAATACCACGCCCGATACCCGACTGGTTCGTCACGACGATAACCAGAAACCCCGCGTCCTTCAAGAGCTTTACGGCTTCGAAGGTGAAAGGGAAGACGCGCATCTCGTCGACTTTCGAAAGAAAGTTGACCTCTTCGATGAGCGTTCCATCGCGGTCGAGAAACGCAGCTTTTGTTGCTTCTATATTCGTCATCTTGCCGTCTGAATGGATTGTAGATCCAAGATATTAGATTCGAGTTCGTGCATAAGATCCTGAATCTGAATCTGAAATCTCAAATCTCGAATCTCAAATCTCAAATCTCGAATCTCAAATTTCAAATTTCAAATTTCAAATTTCAAATCTCAAGCCTGAGATCTATTCCGAAAGTTTCTCCTTCGCCCGTGCGAAGACTTCGTCAACCGAGATCCGAGTCATGCATCGATGATCGATCGGACAATCGCGGAGCATGCACGGCGAGCATTCTACATTCGCCGAGATGATCGATGCATTTACGGAGAACGGCCGGGTCGTGACCTGATTCGTCGGGCCGAAAATCACGATCGCCTTCGTTTCCACCGCGGGTGCAAGATGCGCGAGGCCCATATCATTTGAAATTACCAAGTCGATCTCGCCAAGTATAGCGGCGGCATCCGCAATATCGGTTTCGCCAGTCAGATCAATCGGCTTACTGTGGGAGAACGCAGCGACCTGCGTCGATATGGGCTTGTCATCTCGGGATCCGAGAAGCACAACGTTACAGTTCAGTTCCGTCTGAAGACGATCGTTGAGCTCGGCGAATCGTTCGGGTATCCAGCGTTTTGCACGCGAATTCGTGGAACCCGGAGCAAGTGCGACCGTCTTCCGGTCCGGATCGACCCCGATCCCGCTCAGCGTGCTCCGCGCGCGATCTCGCTGCGAATCAGAAACAACAAGCCTCGGCTCAAGGTCGTCGGTGGTCGTGACTCTGCCAAGAAAACTCTGTTCGACGGCGGCGACCAGCTCAAGATAATAAAAAACTTCGTGACGCGTATCCTTCCAGTCCGGCATCTCGATCGGATCGGTAAGGAGAAATGAACGTCGCTCGCTGGCATATCCGAAGCTTCGCTTTATACCGGCCAATCGGACAACCAGCGCCGATGAAAATGAATTTGGGAAAACGATGGCGAGATCAAACCGTCGTTTGCGGAGCTCCCTGACCTGCTCAAGAAAACTGTCGGGCGTGATGATCTCGTCGAAAAGGCCGGCCCGATCGAGGATCCCTTTTGACCACTCCCGCGTCTGCAATGTGAGCTTTGCGTCAGGAAACAACAGACGCAGTTTGCGGACCGCCGGGATCGTCATCACCGCATCACCGATCCAGTTTGTTCCGCGAACCAGAATGTTCATGTTTCTAGTTTCTAGTTTCTAGTTTTTGGTCCCTGACTTTTGTACTAACTCCTGAAAACACGAACTAGAAACTAGAAACCAGGAACCAGAAACTAAAAGAGACGTCGCAACCCCTCTTCGACGCCGATTTTCGGTTCCCAATCAAGCTCTTGCCGTATAAGCGAAAGATCCGAAACATAATTCATCGGCACCGGATCCGGAAGCGGATGGTCGGTGTCGACGATTGCCTGCAGGCCCGACACATCTTCGAGTTTCGCTACCAGATCGTTCAAGGTCACCGAATTCGCCCGGCCGCCGCCGATGTTGTATAGGCCGTGTCGTATTACCGAGTCGACAAACGCTTGGCACGCGGCTGAAAAATCATCGACGTGGAGCAGATCGCGGCGCGGCCGGCCTCCAGCCGGCAATCGCATGCTCTCGCCCATATTGATCGCGTCGACGTAGCCTCCAACAAAATTCGGCGTCGCATTCTCGGTCTTCGCGCCGTAGACGGTCGACATTCTAAAAATGCACGAACGAAAACCGAGCTCGTGTGCATAGAACTCGACATATCTTTCGGCGATCAGTTTCGACCATTCGAGTGCCGTCTGTCCGGCGTACAGCGTCTGACAACTTTCCGGAACGTCGGCGAAATTGTCCGCGAAGCGCCCATACACGTCCTTTGTCGACGCAAAAATGAAAACCGCATCGGGACGGCAGTTCTTTAGAACGTTGACCGTGCCTTCGACATTCGTCAGGAAAACTTGTTCGGCCGCGTCCGGAGCCTTGTCGAGATGCGCCGCGAGATGGATAACGAGGTCGTAGTCGTTGGCTATTGCAGCGTCGACCGTGTTCAGAACGTCCAGGCCGGCGCTTCGCGACAGATCGTCCGCGCCAAAGTATCGACGGACATGTGTTCCAATGTAGCCGGAGCCTCCGGTGACAAGAACTTTCATAGTGTGGAGTGCGGAATGCGGAACGCGGAAGCAAAGTCGATCGCAAATCGAAAATCGCAAACTGAAAATCTAATGGACATCCTTCTGCCAAAGCCGTTAAAATTTTACAGGGCAACTGCCGAAAACCGAAACCTCTCTAACTCGCTGAGCCAGTAACGCAAATGCGGGATCCTTTCCAGCCGAAACACATGCCATCAAAGCGTCCGCCGAAAGGCGGCAAATCTGCACGCCGCGTGGCCGCGTACCAGGCTCCGCCGCCCACACGGATTGGCCGATTCGCACGGTTCTTCATAAATCCGTGGCTTGTCACTTTCACGCTCGTCTTTCTGCTGATCGGTTTTTTGACCTTTACATATTTCTGGTTCGAATTTTCGGACCGCATCGATCGGCGGCTTTTGAGCGGAGAGATCTACACGCCATCGGCGGGAATCTACTCGGCTCCAAAAACGCTGAAGAGCGGCGAACGCGTGACGATGCTCGAGCTGATCGAATACCTCAAGTCCGCCGGATACATCGAAAAGAACAATAAGGCGGACGAATCTCGAAGCCGTTACTCTGTCATCGAAGGAAAGCTCGTCATCGAACCCGGGATCACCGGCGTGCTGGACGGGAAAAAGATCTTTCCGGCGGTTTCCGTCAGTTTTGCGAAAGATGGGAAGTCCGTGAATGGGATCGCGAATCTCGAAGAAAAAGTTCAGGTAGAAAGCATCAAGCTCGAACCGAAGATGCTGAGCACCGTCGCCGCCGAAGGTGACGGCCGTCGCCGGACAGTGACGTTCGCCGATCTGCCGCCGCATCTCGTGAAAGCGATAACTGTAACTGAGGATCGTGCATTTTTCGAACATTACGGCGTGAACTTTCGCGGAATTGCGCGAGCGCTTTGGCGTAGATATGAAAACGCCGAGGACGATTCGCCGATCGCAAACCAGGGCGGCTCATCGATCACGCAGCAGCTCGTGAAAAATTTACTGCTGACGAATGAACAGACACTCGAGCGCAAAGCGACCGAGGCGTTCATGTCCGTCATTCTGGAAACGCGTCTTAGTAAGGAAGACATCTTCACTCTGTACGCGAATCAGATATATCTCGGTCAGCAGTCGGGTGTCTCGATCTACGGCGTGGGCGAAGCATCGAGTGTTTATTTTGGAAAGGACGTTTCGCAGATCACACTGGGTGAAGCGGCATTCATCGCCGGCATCATTCGCAGCCCGAACCGCTATGGCCCGTACAAGAATCCGGAGCGTGTCGAAGAACGCCGTAACCAGATCATCGATTCGATGCTGGAGGCGGGTGAAATAACGGCCGAGCAGGCCGCGGCGGCGCGTGCGACAAAACTTACGCTGAAACCTGTCTCGGGCAGAAAAGATTTGCAAGGCATGCCGTACTTCTCGCAATACGCGATCGAGGAACTGCCGAAGCTTCTCAGCGATCCCGAAGCTCTTCAGCACTATCGCGTTTACACTTCGATCGATCCAGACCTGCAGCGCGTCGCCTACGAGACGCTGGCGAATCGCCTCGACAAGCTCGAAAAATATTTTCCGAAGCAGCCGAAGGGAAATCTGAACGGCGCGCTTGTTGCAATCAGGCCAAAGACGGGCGAGATCGTCGCTATGGTCGGCGGGCGCGACTTTCAGCAGAGTCAATTCAACCGCGCGACGGCCGCGATGCGTCAGCCGGGTTCGGTTTTCAAACCCTTCGTTTACGCGACGGCGATCAACTCTGCGTACGATACCGCGTCGCGTGTCTTTACAACCGCGACCGTTTTCAAAGACGAGAAAAAGATCTTCACGTTCAACCAGGATTCGTACGCGCCGAACAACTACGGCGATTCGTTTTCGAATAAAGAAACGACGCTCCGCGACGCGCTCGTAAAGAGCAAGAACACCATCACTGTCGACATTGGGATGCAGGTCAACATCGGGAAAGTCATGAACCTCGCGAATCGCGCCGGCATGCCAAAGGTCGACCGTGCGTATCCGTCGATGGCGTTGGGCACCGCCGAGGCGACGCCGCTGAACGTCGCGGCTGCATACACGATGTTTGCGAATCTCGGTGACCGTGTTGCTCCGATGCCGATCACGCAGGTCACACAGGGCGATGGAAAGACGGTCGCCGCACCCGAGGTCGATAAGAAGAACGTCATCCGGTCGGACGTCGCGTACATCATGGACGACATGCTAAAGGACGTCATCAATCGCGGTACTGCGGCCAAAGCCCAGGGGTGGGGATTCCGCAACGTCGAGGGGAAGACCGCATTCGCGGGAAAGACCGGCACTTCGCGTGACGGATGGTTTGCGGGATTTACACCAGAGCTGGTTTGCGTCGTTTATGTCGGATTCGACGACAATGCCGATCTCGGTATGAAAGGTTCCGATTCGGCAATGCCGATTTGGGCGGATTTTATGAAAGAGGCTCTGCAGCTTCATCCGGAGTGGAACGGCGACTGGACGATGCCGGCGAACGTTCGAAAAGCGGAGATCGACATCCGCAGCGGACTTCTTATCCGCGAGCTTGACGCATTCGAAACTGCCGAAGTGAATCCAACTCCGGCACCGACCGCGTCAGTATCCCCGACACCGGCGATTGAGGGCCTGGACGATCCAGCATGGGCGACCCAGCACGCACCCGAAACAAAAGAGATCTTTAATACGAACGTCCCGCCCGAGTTTCGACGCGTTGAATTATTTATTGGTGGAACTGTTCCGCCGCGTGAAATGATCGACACAAGTGCGCCCATTTACGACGACACTGGATTGTCTCCGGAACCCGA
>JBBKXD010000238.1:0-3541 GCA_037969295.1 Pyrinomonadaceae bacterium
AGGACGGCCGTTATTTCACCGAGGCTGAAAACAATAACGCCATGCGTGTTGCGTTCATCGGGACCGATGTCGTAGACAAACTGTTTCCGCAGGGCGGAGCGGTCGGCAATGAGATAAACATTCGAGGAATTCCTTACCGCGTTATAGGAGTTCGCGTTGCAAAAGGAAGTGTTTTCGGCCAGCCTCAAGACGCCTTTGTCCAGCTTCCTATCAAGACATTCGGAGCAAACTTCGGCGGATTTCGCGGCAGCCGCTATTTGTACTTTGTTGGATCAGCTCCGTCTGACGAACTCTATCCGGATGCAATTGAGGAAGCCCGCACACTGATGCGTTTGAAGCGCAAACTCGAATTTGGCGAGAAGGACACGTTCGGCATCATCACACCGGACGCAATTTCCGGCCTGCGTGACAGCGTTCTGGGCACTACGTTCATCGTGATAATGTTTGTTCCGACCATTGCTCTGGTCGTCGGCGCCATCGTCATTATGAATATCATGCTTGTCGCGGTCACCGAACGTACAAAGGAGATAGGGATACGTAAGAGCCTCGGGGCCCGGCAGGGTGATATTCTCCGGCAGTTTCTTTTTGAATCGGCGACGCTCGCCGCGATCGGAGGAATTATCGGCTTGCTTATTGCTGAGCTCGTCGGCGTCATCGTCAGTAGAATGTACCTGCAAACGGTGATTCCATGGTACGCCGTCGTAATCTCGATCGGAGTATCCGCGGCTGTCGGCATTCTTGCCGGATTGTTTCCGGCGTGGAAAGCGGCGCGGCTGGATCCGATCGAAGCTTTGAGAGCAGAGTAGGAATGGCTAAATTTCTCGGCAGCGGCTTTTACGAAAATTTGCGAATGGCGCTCGATACCATTCGCGGAAATAAACTGCGCTCGTTTTTGACGATCGTCGGCGTGGTTGTCGGTGTTGTCACCGTGATGCTGATCTCGTCGGTTATCAGCGGAATAAATGTCGCGATCGAAAAGCAGGTCGAGTCATTCGGAACACGTTCGATTTTTCTATACAAATTCAACATCGGATTCAGTCACGGCCGGAGAACTCAGGAAGAACGAATGCGAAAGCCGCTGACGTTCGAGGACGCCGAGGCGATACACGGGCTGCGCTCTATCGAAACGGCGGTTCCGTTTCTCGATGTATCAAATAACTTCTTCGGTTCAAAGACAATAGTAACCGGTAAGAATGGTAAGTCGTCTTCCGCGGTACGGCTGCAAGGGACGCTTCCTGAAATAGAAAAGACCACAACTGAGATCTTGCTCGACGGGCGTTGGTTTTCCCGCACGGAAAGCGACGAAAAAGCTGAAGTGTGCCTCATCGGATCGTCGGTCGTGGATAGTTATTTCCCTTTTGAAGACCCTATAGGCCAAACGCTCGAGATCGGCGGAGCGGAATTTCGCGTTATCGGAGTGCTCGAAAAACGAGAGCAGCTTCTCGGCGGTGGCGGAGGAAATAACGATCAGAGCAACGTCATCTACATGCCGATGGGCGCGGCGCTGAAACTTAAGCCCAATGCGGACGACCTTTTTATTCTTGCGGTGGCTCGCGAGGGCATGCTTGAAAAGGCGAAGGACGACGTCCAGGACCTGCTTCGTGTGAGGCGTAACGTAGAGTACGGAAAGCCGAACAACTTCTCGATGGAAACGGCGGCCAGTCTTATCGACCAGTTTCGTTCGATCACCGCCGGCGTGGCGATATTTATGGTCGTGATCTCGTCGATGGGCCTTATGATCGGCGGCATCGGCGTCATGAACATCATGCTCGTTTCGGTGACAGAGCGGACGCGTGAGATCGGGATTCGAAAGGCGATAGGCGCCAGGCAAAATGACATTCTGGCTCAGTTTCTGATCGAAGCGGCAACCCTCACCGGGTTCGGCGGCCTCTTGGGCTTGCTTCTTGGATGGCTCTTGACACTTCTCGTCAAATTGGTGCTTCCGTCCTATGTTCCCCTGTGGGCACCGGCTGTCGGGTTCATAGCCAGCGTTGGCATCGGCCTGATATTCGGGCTGTGGCCGGCGTGGAAAGCGGCGCGTCTGGATCCGATCGAAGCGCTTAGGTACGAATAACATAAAAGCCGCCAGCGGACCGGCGGCTTTTCTCACCAACCGATATCAATTGGTCTAGCTCAGGAAGCTTGAGAACAGAAACGCGCTTGCGACGCCGAACACAAGAAGAACTCCGAACAAGAATAGTGCGGTTGCCCATGCCGCAGAAGTCGAGATTCTCTCACCCGCATTTTTCAAACCTGTCGCGATCAGCCAAAGCCAGTAAAACCAGAACAGGCTGATATGCGCGGCCAAGGCGTAGAGCGCCGGGCGCTCAGACGGGCTGAAAAGAAATCCCAAATTTTCCTGGACGAGATTACCCTGCCCCAATATCGGATGAATATCCACTGGATCCTTCAGAAACAAAATAATTATCGACAAGATCGATGAGACCACCGCAACCGGAAAACCTGCATAAACGGCAACCGAGAAAGCCTGCCAGAAATTTATCTTGCCGCCCATGACCATGGCGAATACGAGGAATACAAGAGCGTACACGGAATAACGGAGCACTGTCGCGCCGAAACTCGAGACTGCCTGACCGGCTTTCGAAACGGGATTCCTGTTTTCCTCGATCGCCGATTCACGTCCCGCTTCGATCTGTTTACGCGCCTCATCATTTAACATTGGCATCTCAAGGGTTTTGTCGACTGTATAGTTAACCACGCGCTCCGCGGTCAGGCGGTAAATGAACAAGTTCAAAAAAATAGTCGAAAGCAGCGAAATGATTAACGCGGCGACTAGCCAACGCGGATGACGTCGTAAATTCTGAAAGGTCTCGGCGGGCGAGATGAAAATATTCAGAAGCGTGTTCGCCGTCGACATTCGAGGAACGCCCTCCGGATCAGGCTTGTCGATAAAGCTTAACCCGATAATCAGCCCGCCAATTACGATCATAAAAATACCGGTCTGTGTTAGGCCCGGTACGATCTTTAGAATGCTCAGGACCGCGACAACGAGACCGAATGCGGCAACGATGATTCCAGCAAGACGATTCATTTTATTCCTCTCAGATCGATATTTGGTTACGAGTATTTGGTGAACAAGGCCGAATACGAATTGTTTGACGATATGGTTTCAATCGTCTCATTCGACGACGGGAGCCGTGTCGTATCCATCCACTCTAATGCACGCCGCGGTGTGACCCGGAACTATCTCACGCAACTCCGGAACGACCTCCGCACATTCGGGAATCGCTATCGGACATCGAGTACGAAATCTGCACCCCGACGGCGGATTGATCGGCGTCGGGACATCGCCATGCAGCACGATCCGCTGCCGCTTCATTTTCGGATCCGGAACCGGTATCGCCGACAGCAACGCCTTTGTGTACGGATGGAGCGGATTTTTGTAAAGCTCGTCTGCATCGGCGATCTCGACGATCTTCCCGAGATACATCACGGCAACCCGATTCGAAATATGCTCGACAACGGCGAGACCGTGCGAAATAAAAAGATATGTCAGCCCGAATTCCTGCTGCAGGTCCTG
>JBBKXD010000239.1:0-4613 GCA_037969295.1 Pyrinomonadaceae bacterium
CGGTAAGGCCGACATAGCTGTGTTCCGCGACGGTATCTGGTACTGGCTTCGGAGCTCCGATTCGGTTCTTGCTTATAAAGCTTGCGGGCAGGCCGGGGACATTCCGACGCCGGCCAAAAGCTACTCCAATTGCCTCATCTATCGTCCGTCCGCCGTCCAGTTCTATACCCAGAACGCCTTCAGCGAGGCGACGCCCGTGGAGTTTCGGAATATGACTCTGCTACCAACCGACAAACCGGTCGTCGCCGATTACGACGGTGACGGGAAAGAAGATCTGGCGGTATTCCGTAACGGCCACTGGTTCCATATGGCAAGTAATAATCTGCAGACTCGCCATTACCAATTCGGCACCGCGGGCGACATACCGGTGATCGGCGACTATGACGGTGATCTCAGATCCGATTTCGCAGTTTTCCGCCCGTCGGACGGAACCTGGTATATCAATAGAACACATGAGGGTTTCGTCTCGGTGCGATGGGGAATCTCGGGTGATCTGCCGGTACCGGCGGATTACGATGGTGACGGAAGGACGGATATCGCAGTGTATCGGGACGGAGTCTGGTGGCAACTGCGGTCCGGCGGTGCCGTCCATGTCGAACACTTCGGTCTCGCTAACGATATTCCGGCCCAGTTGCGATAAATCGCCCGAGGCGGCCGAGCGTTGAACTGATTGAAATCCAAAATCTAAAATCTAAAATCCAAAATGGGTTTCGAGTGGCGGCGTCTACGGCATCCGCTTCGCGCATAACACGGATGCGACTGTTACGAATTTCAAGAAAACAAAAGCGCGTTGAGTAGTTTCGAGTGGGGATTATGCTAAGAACTTGGATCATAGTCGTATTTATTTTGGCTGTGTCTGCGTTACCAAGCGTCGCTAGTGACGTTCCGTTTAAATTAGAACGGGGGCTTATCATTATTCCCGTACTCTTGAAGGGCGATCCGGTCGAGGCGGTCGTATCCACTGGAACTCCTGAATCCTTTCTCAGTAGTGAGTTTATTTCCAAACACAAGATCACACTTGGCTATACCAACGATGGCCCGGTCACGGGCCGCAATGATAAGGTCATGCTTTTCGCAGATGTCCCACAGATCCTGGTTGGTGAACAGAAGCCCATGAGCCTCAGAATGAAGCAACGGTCATTGGGTGTGATGTCCAAATCAGTCGGGCGCGAAATAGCCATGATCCTCGGGGCGGACTATTTTAAGGGGAAAATTATTCAAATCGACTTTAAGTCGAAGATGATCCGCTTTCTTGAAAAACCGCCGATAGACTATAAAAAGGCCAAAACGTCAGTAGCAGGTTTTGACCCCGTTACTTTACTTTTTACGATGGACAAGCCGATGCAAAATGCTTTCGGCGTAGGGCTGACTTTACCAGTAGTGAAGGACGTCTCATTTGCCGGTTCGAAAATCAGAACTCTGTTCGATACAGGTGAGGCCAACGCTCCGATCGCAATTTCTCCTGCTGCCGTAAAACGATTGGGACTTGATTCGGTTCCCGATAGGGGAGCATCAAAAATCGGTCAGATAAAATCAATTAGTTTGAACGGCTATCAGATTGATGAGATTCCGGTGTTGCTTTTCGGCAAAGAGGCGGGTTTTGATCAGGACTTAAACGATTACGGTGCAGTACTGGGAATCAAGGTTCTCGCAAATTTCCTTGTTACCTTTGATTGGAAAGAAAAGATGATCGTCCTAGAGCGTTAGGCCAATCTCCGAGCCCTCTCGTGGCTCCGATTCGTCCGTAATACGACCGTTAGCAATTACCATCCGCATCCATACAGGATCATGAGCGCCGGTAATGATCTGGGAACGGACAAGGAGAGTTATAGGTACCGCTCGGCTTACTGCAACGGCACATTCATCGTCCGCGGTTTCGGGCCCGAGCCGTTCAGATGAACGTCCGCCGTCCCAAGACATCCATGGTCTCAACCACCTAATAGGGACATGTTCTTTGTCCCATTAATGCGAAATGAGACATATGAATGTCCTAGTTCTCCGTCAATCCTGCAGACGTCCGAAGCTCGAAATCCAAAATCCAAAATCCAAAATAAGTGGGACGGCGCAAATTCCGTTGACTTTTTTTCTCAACAAGAATAGTGTCGGTTTACAAATCGGTATCAACAACCCGCGATCTCGAGCCGCCCATGCATTACAGATCCCCTGCCGGATCGACGTCGCGAAATTTACTAACGGAATTGCACCATCTCTCGTCGTGCGAGAGATGAATTTTAGCAACAGCACCACGCTGCGAACGCTTCGCCACGAAGCACAAAAGGAGCAATTATGTTTAAGCGTCTCTTTCCGAAGTTCCCGATCGTTTTCGCCCTCTCCGCTGTTCTGTTCAGTCTGCCCTTTACATCAAAGGCCAACAACACCGGCTTCACCACACTCGACGTGAACGGCGAGGCCGTCCGGATCTACCGCGACGACTTCGGCACTCCGCATATCTTTGCAGAGACCAACGGCGGGCTGTTCGAAGCTTACGGCTACACCGTGGCTCAGGACCGTCTCTGGCAGCTTGAACTAAATCGGCGAGCCGCTCGAGGACGCCTTGCAGAGATCTTTGGTGCGAGCCAGTTGAACGCCGACCGGTTCGCGCGGACGACCGGATACACGGACGCCGAACTGGACGCACAGTTCGCCGCGCTTACCGCGGAGGAGCAGGCGATATTCGACGCTTACCTCGCCGGTATCAACCGATATATTGCCGAGGCTGTGCTCACGCCCGTGTCAAAGCTGCCGTATGAGTTTCACACGCTCAGTTTCGTTCCGCAGCCCTGGACGCGGCGCGACTCGGTCGCGTTCGGCGCCTTTATGGTGCGGCGCTTCGGCGAGATCGGCGGCCGCGAGCTGACCAACCTTGCCGTCCTCAACAGCTTCATCGCGGCGCACGGGCCAACCGCGGGATACGCTATCTTCAACGATGTGCGCTGGATCAATGATCCTGATTCCCCCGTGACGGTTCCGACAGGCGCGTTCGCCAAGAATCGAAAGAACGCCGGACGACCATTAAAGTCTGCGCAGTTTGCGATGGCATCGGCAGCGACGCCGAAGTTTTCCGAGGATGAGGCTAAGGCGGCGTGGCAATCAGTGGGCGTGCCGACAAAACTCGGCAGCTACGCCTGGGCCGTCAGTCCGTCGCGGAGCGCTAACGGCAACGCGATGCTCTATGGCGGACCGCAGATGGGATTCAGTGTTCCCGAAGTGCTTCACGAGGTACAGCTCAAGGGAGGTAACGGATTCAATGTTCTCGGGATGGCCTTCGCGGGCGTGCCGCCGGTATTGATCGGGCGCAACGACCATATCGCATGGACCTCGACCACCGCGACCGGCGATAACGTCGATCATTACATCGAGACCACGTGCGATGCGGGCGGCGGTCCCGGATCGGGTTACATTTACAACAGCGTCTGCACCGCCTTCCAGGTGCGCGCGGAAATTATAAACGTGCGAGGCGGAAGTCCCGTAAACCTCACCGTGCTGCGAAGTATTCACGGACCGGTGGTTGGAACGAGCGGCGCAGATGCCATCACACAAAAGCGTGCACACTGGCAGCGCGAGATGGAGAGCGTCCACGCCTTTATTGGATTCAACCGGGCGCGCAATATCAATCACTTCGAGACCGCGGTTCGGCAGATCCCCACTTCGCATAATTTCATCTATGCCGATATGAGAGGCAACATCGCGTACTGGCAGGCAGGCCAGGTGCCGATCCGGCCCGCGGGGTTCGATGCACGACTGCCGTTTCCCGGCACCGGCGGCGCTGAGTGGCCGGGCGGCACGTTGCCGATTCCGGAGTCGATCAACCCTGCTCAGGGATATCTTGCTAATTGGAACAACAAGCCCTCAGTTGAATACGACAATGCCGACAACCAGATCTTCGGCAAGCAATTCAGGCTTTGGGACATCAACGACCGGCTCGCTACTGGAATGATCTCGCTCGAAGACATGCGCGACATCCCGAAGGACATTGCCCGCGTAAAAGGCATCGGGCGCGAGTCGCGTTTTCTGAAGCCTTACCTGCTGGCCGCGCTCGCCGCGGTTCCACCGGCTCATCCGCTCGGCGCTCAGGCGAAAGCTATCGTCGAGGCGTGGGACGGCAACGCATTCACCGACGCAGTAACAAGCACCAACCTGCAGGCCGGCGAGGTGATATTTTCTACCTGGCTCACGCGGATGATCACCAACACGTTCGGCGACGAGCTGGGCAGCAGGGTTGGTGAGGCGAACACGAACACGCTGATCCACGTTTTGGATTTCGCGTTGACCGGCTCTTCGGGGGTGCCGCCGAGCCGAGACTATTTCAACGGAGTGAGCCCGAACGTCGTCATCTCGTCATCGTTCGATCAAACTCTGGCGGCGCTGGCCGCGGCACAGGGGAACAACCCTGCGGCATGGACGGGACCGCGTGGTGTGATTAATTTCAATCATCCAATCATCGGCAACGTTGGTACTATTCCCAACTCAAACCGCGCCACCTACGGGCAGATACTCGTCCTCGGCCGGCCAAAGATAACCGGCGAGAGCATATTCACCCTCGGCCAAAGCGGATTTGTACATCTGGTCCCGCCGACCGGCTTCACTCTCGATCCGCATTTCCGAGACCAGCT
>JBBKXD010000240.1:0-3541 GCA_037969295.1 Pyrinomonadaceae bacterium
AACGGCATTCGGATTCGCCAGATCCTTGTCCGCCAGCAATCGTTCTACCTCTTCGGCCGTCGCTTCACCCGAGTCAATAAGCTTAACATTTTCGCCAACCGTCTTCTGGATCACATCGCGCAGGATCGGATAGTGTGTGCAGCCGAGCACGAGAGAATGAGGATCGAATTCCCGAACCCTGCGCAGATATTTTTCCGCGATCGAGGACGTCTCCGCTTCGGCCGTCCAACCTTCTTCGGCAAGCGGAACGAACAGAGGGCATGCAGTTTGAAAAACGGTCGCGTTTTCGGATACCCGTCGGATCGCTTCGACATACGCATTGCTCGAAACCGTCGCTTCAGTGGCGATCACCGCGATCCGAGCTTCAGGTTCTTGCGAGGTTTCGGCAACCGCTTTTCGGCCGCCCGGGCCGATAACGCCAACGACATCCATCCCGATGCGTTCGCGGATCTTCGGCAGAGCAAGCGCCGACGCGGTGTTGCAGGCAACGACAAGCAGCTTGATTCCAAGGGATGCAAGAAACTCGGAATTCTCGGTGGCGTAGCGCTCGACTGTCGCGAGCGACTTTGTGCCGTAGGGAACGCGGGCCGTGTCTCCGAGATAAACGAAATGCTCATTCGGAAGACGGTCGTGCAGTGCTCGATAAACGGTCAAGCCGCCTACACCCGAGTCGAAGATGCCTATTGGAAGTTCGTTTACCGCTGACATGATCGCGTTCAGAAATCATAAGGCTACCTAAACCGTCTGTATTGAGCAACAATCGGCAGCGGTTCGCGTACAAATTCGATCCACGCGAACTGTTTTCTTCAAACCCCCTGTGCGCGCGAGCGTACATACGACCCAGTAAATATCGCGTAATGTAAAAAAGATTGACTTAATGATTGACCGTGGGGAATTATTAGTTATGCGAAGGTCCAGTCCCAGACGCACTAGTTACCGAATTTCACATGATATTTGCGTAGGAGGGAGTTTGGTTTTTTCCGAACTCTAATTCATTAAGAATTGTGAATGACCATCTCCTAAGTAACTCGATTTAGACATTGCCCATATCTGAGGAGGATACTACCATGACGATATCGTCTATTCTTCGATGTTCGGGCGGGAAAGATAAAGATTTAGTAAAGATACTATCTCCCCTCCCCGTCGGTTCCGATTCAACCCGGAACAGGAACTTCCAACCGTCCCTTTTCTCTTCAACAATCGACACATCATCGATCCGCGATCCCTTTCGGCTGCGAAAACGGTTCTGTTGCTTTTAGCTAAGTAAACAAAATAACAGAGCGTTCGTTGGGCCTTGGACGAAGTCTATCTGACTTCGGACGGCTGTCGTCACTGAACCTTGCGCGGAGGATAAGCTTCCGGCGCGACGGTCCGCTATCGGGGATCGAAAACTGGGGAGAAGAATGTATGAAGAGTAAGGGATCTAAGTTTTTTGCGATTTTAAATATCGCGTTTTTCACGTTACTATTTGCGGCCGTTGATTCGGAAGCACAAACCTACAGCGGCAGAGCGACCGGAATTAAAGCGACTGTCATCACTGGAATTGCTCCGGGCGTCACGACGGCGGTTACCGATAGCGGTCCGCTGCCGAGCGCAGGCGGCTCCATCACACTCGGAAGTGCGTCGGCAAACATTACGAATATTCTGACGGCCGGGGCATCAACCGTGACAACATCCGGCAGCGGCACATCCAGCCAGTCAACGGCTAGTGTTGCGACACTGGATATGAATGCGGCGGGTGTTCCAACCTCGCTTCGCGTTCGAGCGGATGCGGTGTCGTCAACAACGATGTGCACTTGCTCAAACATCAACTGCAACGGCAGCTCGACTATAACCAACCTCCGGATAGGCGGAACGGTCATCACGGTAACCGGCGCTCCGAACCAAACTGTTGTGACAGCCGTTGGACGGTATACGCTTACAGTCGTTATCAATGAGCAGATGAGCTCGCCATCCAGCATTACCGTCAACGCATTGCATATCACGCTTTACGACTCGACGACAGATATAACCATCGACGTCGTCGTATCCTCGGCGCATTCTGATATTGTGTGCACGCCCAATCCGACGATCGATCGCTACAGTGGGCGAGCCACGGGAGTTTGGCTTGCGACAAGTACGCTGATTCCCTCGTCCAACCTCGCGACTATCGTTTCGGATACCGGATTTCTCCCGACGTCGGGCGGAAATATTGCCGTGACGACGGCGAGCGTAAATGTTGCCGGCACGCTTTCCACAGGCGTAGTGACATCAAACACGTCCGGAGGAGCTCCCGGCGGCAATACAGAAACGAGTCAATCGAACTCGACTGTAAATAATCTAAATCCGACGCTCGTCGGCAACGTGACAATAAGCGCAACGCTCGTCCAATCGAATACGCAATGTCAATGCGGCGTTACGCCGCCGGTCAGCTGCACGGGCGATTCGATTGTCACGAACCTGAACGTGGTCGCGGCTGGCATTCCCGTCGCGATCGTAATTAGCGGGATGCCGAACCAGGTGGTCGTTCTGCCTGCCGGCCTTGGGACGATAATTATTAATGAGCAGATAAGCGCCGGCCCCGGCGATCTTACGGTGAATGCTCTTCACGTAATGCTCACGCCTGTCGGACTGGCAAGCACGGACTTAATTGTCGCATCGTCCCACTCTGACATACAGTGTTCGCTTTCACCGACGGCGGCCGGAGCATCGATCTCAGGACGAGTCCTAAGTGCGAGTGGACGACCGGTCTCGCAGGCTCGTGTGCGAGTTCAGGATCAAGACGGGACGACGTGGACGGCGATGACAAATCCGTTCGGTATTTACAGCCTCGAGGATATCCCCGTCGGTGGGACTTATCTTGTTGACGTAAGTCATAAGCGCTTTTTCTTTAACTCGCGTGTGATCAACGTCAAGGACAATGTTACTGACGTGGATTTTACGGCTGAGCCGGGGAAATAGTCTCCGACTGAAGACTCGGAGGGGGTGGCTATAGGGGACGCCCTCTTTGAGCTTTTTATCTGATGTTGTTTCGCCCGCGCTTTGGTAGATGCACGGTCGGACCGCTAGCCTTGGGATTTGGGGTTTGGGATTTGGGATTTGAAATTTGAGATTTGAATCTGAGATGTCGGACCAGAGATCGGATACCGAATCCAAAATCCAAAATCTAAAATCCAAAATGTAAAAGATGGTGGAGGCGGCGGGAATCGAACCCGCATCCAAAGGTTGCGACCAGTGAAATCTACACGTTTAGCCCGTTTGCTCGGTTCTCATTTTCGACAAGTAAGCAATCGGGCGAACCTTGTCGAAAACCAGCCTGACTAACTTTAAGGCGTGTCCGCAGGCGGTGGACGTGCCCTAGTCTGAACTGGGTTATGCCTTATCCGGTCGCATCAGACAGACTTCCGGTAAGACATCGCTGTAGCTAAAGTTAATTAGGCAGCGAGAGCTAATTCTTGATTAGCATTTGTGTTTTGCAAGTTTTGTTAACGAGCTCACCTACAAAAAGCCCGACGTGCATCCAAAGATCTATACAAGCCCCTGTCGAAGCCTGTCGCCCCCA
>JBBKXD010000241.1:0-10576 GCA_037969295.1 Pyrinomonadaceae bacterium
GCCCGAAAGCTTTTTGCGCTGCGGGTTCACGGTTCGGAAGAGCGGTATCACCATAAATGGGTCGGACTCAACTCGCGGCTGGATGGATTTCAGGGAGCGGTCCTGCGCGTGAAGCTTCCGCATTTGGATTCATGGTCCAACAAACGAAAAGAAAATGCCGATAGGTATCGCGAGCTTTTTACAGATGCAGGATTGACCGAGCAGATCGAACTACCCTCCGAACGTGAGAACTGCCGGCATATATACAATCAGTTCGTCATCCGAGTGCCGGGAGCTCGAGACGAGTTGCGCACTTTCCTGACTGAGGCTGACATCGGGACCGACATCTATTATCCCGTACCGCTCCACATGCAGGAGTGTTTCGAGTATCTTGGTTACCGTGAAGGGCAGTTTCCCGAATCGGAGCGTGCCGCTCGCGAAACACTCGCATTACCAATTTATCCGGAGCTTACGATTGAGCAGCAGGAATTTGTAGTCAAGAAAATCGGAGAGTTTATCGAAAACGCGTGAAGATACCTTTGATCGTTCTGGATTTTAAAAGCACGACCGGAAAGCTGATGCTTATCGCCGCGATTTTGAGCGCGATCATGTTCGGCTGGTTTTCCGTGCGATGGCAGCTCGGAAATATGCTCGCGTCGCTGACTCAACCGAATCAGCCGAATGCGGACGAGATCGCGGAACTCGCGAGAAGTTTTGCTCCCGGCGATGCGCTCCCAATGTGGCTCATCGCTACGCGGGAAAAAGATAACTTTTCACCCGAGAGCCTGGAAAAGTCCGTCGGAATGTTCGAACAGGTCGTCCGGTTGTCGCCAAATGATTTTCGCTACTGGATCGAACTCGGTCGAGCGTACGAGCAAGCCGAACAACCCGACAGGGCCGAGATGGCGCTCGCACGGGCTGTTGAACTGGCTCCGACTTATACATTTCCTCACTGGCAGTTCGGCAACTTTTATCTCAGGCAAAATCGGAGTGAGGAAGCGTTCGCCGAGCTCAGAAAAACTACCGAACGCAGTTTGGTCTACCGCGAACAGGTCTTCTCACTTGCCTGGGATTATTTCGATAAAGATCCTCAGAAGGTGGAAGCCCTGGCGGCGGACACGCCCGATGTGCGATCTACACTGGCACTTTTTTACGCGGCTCGCGGGAGTGCCGACAACGCACTTCGAATATGGAACACTCTGAGCGATGAGCAGAAACCAAACTATATCGACACCGCCAAGCGCATCGCTCGAGGATTATTCGAGAAACAGCGCTTTCGCGAATCGCTTGAGTTTTCACGTCAGACCGGAATCGATCCTGAAGCACAGTTTGAAACGGTAACCAACGGTGGATTCGAAAAATTTATCGGCCCGCCGGATGACACGCTTTTCGGGTGGCGGGTGTACAGGAACGACGCGAAGATCGATGCTCTTCCAGACGCGAGCGTGAAGTTCGAAGGTTCTCGGAGTCTGAAGGTCAGCTTCAAAGGCTATTCAAAGGTCGATCTGCATAATGTTGTCCAATCGGTTGCCGTCCAGCCCGGTGCCCGATATCGGCTTTCGTTCATGATTCGAACGGACAATCTTCGAAGCGGTGGCCCGCCCGTCGTGCAGATCATCAGCGGACGGGAGAACAAGGGCATAGCGACGTCGGAACCGTTCGCGGCTGGCTCCGCAGATTGGAAACCGGTGGCGATCGAGTTTACCGCTCCAGAAGACTTTGACAGCGTATTGATCCGGACGGGGCGGGTCTCGTGCGGCGAAGAATGCCCGATATCGGGGACGATCTGGTACGACGACTTCCGCATCATCAAGTTATGACCTGGGCAAACAAGATCGCATTCTTTTTGATCGCCGTGATCATTGTCTTTACGACGGTTGCCTATGGTACCGTCCATCAGCCGATCCTCGCGGCGTTTTATCTTCTCGTCGTTTTCACAACATTGCTATGGGCAGCGGACGGATTCTTAACCGGAGCGGTAAGATTTAATTCAGATCCGCTACAACTAACACTTCTCGCCGCCGGCATTTACGGCTTTATTCAGATCATTCCGTTCGGCAGATTTGCCGAGATCGCCGGCGTTTCGTCGATATCCAGAACGATCTCGCTCGATCCCTTCGCCACAGAAGTTTCAGCTGCCCACTTCATCGCGCTATTTTTCCTGATGGCTGTCCTTCTGGTCCTTCTCGATTCCGCAACTCGAATCAGGCGGCTCGGCATTATTATCACGGTCTTCGGATTTGTGTATGCTTTTTTCGCGATCCTACAATCCGTTCTCAGCCCTCTGAAGATCTACGGCATCTATGAAGCCCTGTCGCCGTTCGGTTCGTTCGTCAACCGTCATAACTTTGCCGCGTATATGGAGATGGCGTTAGCCGTCCCGCTTGGGCTCATCTTTACGGGAGCGATCAGCAAGGATAAGAGATTACTCTACATTACCGCGGTCGCATTGATGGGCGTTTCGCTGCTCCTGAGTGGTTCCCGCGGCGGTCTGGTCGCGTTTCTTGCCGAAGTGATTTTCCTAGTCCTTCTAACGACCGGTACGAAGAGCCGTTCGAATCTGGCGCTCAAGCTTTCCCTGGCGGTTTTGCTTTTTGTCGCTGTCGTTGGCGGAGCGATCTTTGTCGGAGGCGAGACGTCTCTCACGCGAGTCGCTGAAACGGCCGCGACCGGAGATTTGACGACCGGCCGAAGCAACATCTGGAGTGTTACGCTCGAGGTTATTAAGGCCAATCTTCCTTTCGGTGCGGGTCTTGGCGCGTTTGGTGTCGCATACACGCCGCACGATTCAATGAGCGGCCTCGAAAGAGTTGAACAGGCTCATAATGACTATCTGCAGGTCCTCGCGGACGCCGGACTGGTTGGACTACTGATCGGCGGATTCTTTCTCTATCGAATCTTTGTGTCCGGCCGCGCCGCAACGAAGATAAGAAATACCTACCGTCGGGGAATTGCTTACGGCGCTCTGGCCGGCATATTTGCGATCCTCGTGCACAGCATTTTCGATTTTGTCTTGCATACGACCGCTGTCTCGGTCATGTTTTTGGTGCTTACCTCTCTGCTGATCGCCTGTCGAGGTTCTTATGCGGACGATGTGGAGGACGCACCGCATGAGCGGTCCGTTAGAAACGCGTCAGGCCGAATCGCGTCGATATCTTCCGGCCGCAGACGCAGCCGGAGCTAATTCAATCTTGATTTTTGTGAGGTTACTCTGCGACCGGATCGTCGGTTCGCCGAGTGCCACGCGATTGGATCGAGCTTAGCAGGTACCAGAAGATGCCGTGTGCGACGTAGCCCCCCGAAATAATCAACAAAACGTATCGTGAGTAAAGCCAGATGAGCATACCCATCGCCGCGATGACGAGTAAGAGGTATAAATTCCGTCGGCCCGTACCGACCGTTTTCATGCTCGAGTAACGAAGAGTGCTGACCATGAGTACGCCGAGAATAGCGATGAGGATCATTACGAGGTACGTATAAAATCGAGCCAAACTCTCGCCGTGAAAATTCAGGGGAAGCGGAGAAAAATGTACAAATGACGCGAGCAATCCGGCGGCTGGCGGTATCGGGAGTCCGACGAAATTTTTCTTATCGACCTTGGGAGTGCCTTCCTGCAGAACCCTCGGCCTTGTTGCCTGAAGATTGAAACGAGCCAGGCGAAATGCTCCGCACATCAAGTACATGAATAGCAGAAAGACACCCAGAGCGTGTTCCGAACTGTTCTCGTTAAAGGATGCACCGATCGCCCAACTATAAATCAAAGCAATCGGAGCGATCCCGAAAGTGAGCACGTCCGCCAGCGAATCGAACTGGACACCGATCTCCGTGGCCGTCTTTGTCATCCGGGCGACGCGACCATCGAGGGTATCAAACAGAATTGCGAGACCGATCGCGACGGCGGCGTAATCGAAATAGCCGGCCGCGACTACCGGGTCCGTGATAACAAGCTGAAAGCCGCGAATTGAATAGAGGACCGCGAGAAATCCCATCGCGACATTTGCGGCGGTAAATGCGGTAGGGATGACGTAGAGGCCTTTCTTGATTCCCCGATGGACCGTTTTTCTTTCTTCCGTTTCCATAGGTTAAGGCAATGCTGCGATGATCGTTTCACCACCGGTCACTCGATCGCCGACTGAGACCTTGATCTCAACCTCGTTGGGCATCAGCAGATCTGTCCGAGAGCTAAACTTGATGAGGCCATATTTTTGGCCTCTTTCAAGTTCGTCGCCCTCTTTGTTCCAGCAAACGATTCGTCTTGCCAGAATACCCGCGATCTGAGTGCAAACAACGGTCATCTCTTTGCCGACGATCGTTATCGAATTTCGTTCATTGACAAGGCTCGCCTCGTCGCTCGTTGCCGGGATTTTTTTTCCCGTGATGTAATCGACTTTCGAGATCCTGCCTGAGATTGGAGCTCGATTGATGTGTACATCGAGTGGCGACAGAAACACACTGACCAACTTACCGTCATCGCTCTCGTCGATGCGAGTCACTCGGCCGTCCGCAGCCGATACGATCAAGTTATCTCCGTCAGGCACGCTCCGGTGCGGGTCGCGAAAAAAATAGGCCATAAAGAGCGCGACAGCAACGAAAACGGCCGCCACGAGCCAGATCTGCAAAAATGCAAAAACTAACGCAATGATCACCGGAACGATGACAAACGGGAATCCCTCTTTAACCATAAAAGAAAACCGGAGCGGGATACTGGAGGTCAGTGAAAACCAGCATCCAACATCCGGCGACTCAGGCTATATTACGTGAAAACGGCCCATTTGCGAAACACGAAAAAAGCCCGATGTCGGTAAACATCGGGCGAAAGGAGGATTGTATGAAGAAACTCTAGCTTCTTATCGGATTGTCTTTTGCGTAACTATACGCACACCATGCGGAGATCAGATGAACTACCCAGCCGAGCAGGCCTGCCGATCCGATCCACGAAACGCCTGTTATAACCAGCCAGATAATACCGATCAAGATTCTACCGTTGTAAATCTGTCCAACGCCCGGAATCAAAAGGCTCAGTATTCCTGCGACTAAAGGTTCACGCATTGTTCAAAATCACCTCCGCTAGTTAATAACGATGACGGCTAAGGGTTTGTTGCAAAAAAAGTCTTGAACAGGTGTGGGAACTAGAGTTCACCGAAAACCTGGTGAACAAGGAGATGGATCGCGAAAAACAGAGCGACGCCGGCGAAGACGGAAATAGACACGAGCGGACGTTTGCCTCCGTGATGATTGACCTCAGGGATAAGATCTGTCGCGGCGACGTAAAGTGTCACGCCGCTTGCGAGCGGAAGGGCATAAGCTATTGAGGACTCGAATTGAGCGCCTATGAACGAGAAGAGTAGGACGCCGAACGTTGTCGCAGCGCCGATGACTGATGTTGCGATCACGACTTCGCGGAATCCTTTACCCGCGGCGAGGAGCATCGACCCGATCGTTAAGCCCTCGGGAAATTTATGAAGAAAAACTGCGATGAAGACGAGAAAACCGATTCGGACATCGATCTGCGACGCCGCGGCGATCGAGACGCCGTCGAAGAACGAATGAATAAGCAGGCCACCCACCCCGGTATATGCGGAAGAGGTCGAGAGCGTGTTTTCGGCCTGTGTTTCTTCACCCAGATGAAAGTGCGGGGCGATCGTATGCTCGAAAAACTGGGTTAAGAGATAACCGACCAACAGGAGCAACATCGGCAGATAGAGATTATCGTCCGCCCCTTCAGTTTTCTGCCAGATCAATATCGTCTTTGGAATGATCTCAAAGAACGTAACCGCAAGCATAAAGCCTGCTCCGAGGGCGAGCAGATACTTCAAGCTCTTCTTGTATCGGGTATGTAGTTTTCCTGGAAAGAGCGTGAGACCGCCGAGAACCGTTCCCAACGCAGCGAACACACCAAATAGCAGGAGTTGAAAGGATACGAATTCCATATTGACGAAAGGAATTCTAAACTTTAGCTTATACGGTTCAAAAGTGGAAAGGCGCGGCACTATCGGTTCCGGACGTGGGGCGAGAGCTTAAACACGTGATTAACGGAATTCGGAAAATTATCTCTTGACAAGGATTCTGAGATGGACGTAAGATGCTTATCAGTGTTCAGCCCCGCAAAGACGGGATGCGATTCGGGGCCGATCAAAATAATGTAAGTGTTTAAGAATTTAAGCACTGTGCGACCTTCAACCCAGACATTCAAACCGGAAGTTTCTGATGATTTTAGACAGTAAGTTTGTGGACGGTTGAAAATTCTCACGATCTGAATCCCTAACAATCTGGTTGAAATAGACAAAGCGGTATTATGCCGTCGCGGTGAAGGTGTGTCTCCGGTTCTTTGAAGATGCCTGAAAACAAAGCTGCAAACATTCACTTGCCCGTTTTGCCCGTGGAAACGGTTGAGCTATTGAACGCAGCCAACGGAGGGACATTCGTCGATGCGACGCTCGGGCTCGGAGGGCACACGGAATCCATCCTGAACGCGGCGGAAACAAATCGCGTCATTGCTTTGGATCAGGATCAGGAAGCGATCGAGATCGCGAAGGATCGGCTGGCAGCGTACGGCGACCGTGTTCGATTCTCGCATTCAAATTTCTCACGGTTAAGAACTGTGCTTGGAGCTCTGCAGATTGAGAAGGTCGAGGGTATTTTGGCCGATCTCGGCGTTTCCTCACTTCAGTTAGACAGTCAGGAGCGCGGTTTCAGCTTTCGTTTCGATGCTCCCCTTGATATGCGGATGGACGCAGAGTCTGACGGGCCTACTGCCAGTGACCTGTTGGCTACTCTCTCCGAAAACGAGATTGCCAACCTTATATATAACTTTGGCGAGGAGCGTGCGTCGCGACGCATCGCGAGACGGATAGTTGAAAGAAGGGAAGCTGGCACGCCGATCAAGAGTACGAGGGAGTTGGCCGCGCTGCTCGAACGGACTGTGAAGCGAAGTCCAAAGGACAAAATACATCCGGCAACCCGGACTTTTCAGGCTCTGCGAATCGCAGTCAATCACGAGACTGAGATCCTTGAGCAATTTATAACCGACGCAGCAGATCTTTTGAAAATCGATGGAAGGCTAGCGATTATCACGTTTCACTCGTTAGAGGACCGGATCGTCAAGCAGACCTTTCAAAAGTTATCTGGCAAGTGTTTCTGTCCGCCTCGGATACCGCAATGCAGGTGCGGCGCGAAAAAAACAGTCGAGATACTTACTCGCAAACCGGTCATTCCAGGTGTCGATGAAATTGAAGTAAACCCACGCGCACGAAGCGCAAAGCTAAGGGCGATAAGAAAATTAGAAGCAGAGTAGTTGCCGTTCAACGGAGCACCCAATGCAGAACTCAAACGCAGTCAGAACTAGATCGAGGACCGCAGCAATCCCGGCACGCGAGCTTTCCTGGAGCTTTATGCTTCTTGTCGTCATCTGTGCCGGGGTCGTTGCGGTAGGCTTCTTTTTCGCAGCCCGTCAGCATTTTACGTCGATGGATTTCGGGATAAAAAATTCGAATCTCCGTGAACAGCTTCAGAACCTTGAAACCGAGAAGCGTCGACTGATTCTAGCTCGCGAAGTTGCTCTGTCGCCGATGGCCATTCGGAAGGCTGCAGATGCAATAGGAATGCGCGAGGTCACGGAAACCGCCGCCGTCCAACTCACGAATAATAAGGCCACCATCAACAATAATTCTCCGTCGCTCGAGTTGGCGAAGCCGGTGGTGGCGACATCCGCGGATGCACGGTCGGTCGTGCGAACTGTACTAACGGCACCGGTACAGTCCAAGTCGGCAGGCGAAACGCGCGGTCGGTTCGTCGAGCCCTCGAAGGACAAGAAGGAAAAGACTGAAGTCGCCGCGCTGCTAAAACTCAGATAAGAACAAAATGCGCCAACCCGCAAAAAGGAAGAAAAAAATAAACCTAAAACAGACCGCGTTCACGCGATTCATGCTGATCATCGCCGTTTTTGTCTTATGGATAGGCGGGATCAGCGCTCGGCTGGTTCATCTACAGGTTAAGCAGCACGAGTGGTTAACAGAAAAAGCCAAAGACAATCGCACCGATAAAAAGAGCAGTAAGTTTCTCCGCGGAACGATCTATGACCGCAATGGGCGGACGTTGGCGATCAGTGTAAATGTCAAAACGCTCTTCGCCGACGCCACCGAGATCACGGACGTTAAGGCGGCGGCGAAGTCGATCGCCAAGGTCCTGGGCATCAACGAGACGAAACTCGCGCAGCAGCTCAGCCAGGCTAAATCGGATGAACGCAAGTTTGTTCCGATCGTGAAGGGATTGGACACAGAAGCTGCAGAGCGGGTAAACGACCTTCTTGAAGATCCAAAGATCATAAAGGCTGATCAGCCCAAGCTTGTGGGCCTGCACTGGCGCGAAGATCAAAAGCGAAGGTATCCGTACGAAACGCTCGCCGCGCATGTGATTGGCTTTAGCAATGCCGAAGGCAACGGCCAAGCTGGAATTGAGCAGTCGATGAACGGCGAACTCTACGGCGCCGTGATCAAAAAGCTGCAGGAGCGCGACCGGCTCGGACGTGTGTACGACGAGACGGTTACCGAAAAAGAGCCGCCGAAGGATATCGTGCTCACGATCGATGTTCCGATCCAGTACGCGACCGACCAGGCTCTCGAGCGGCGTGTCAAAGAAAGTGGCTCGAAGTCCGGAATGGCTGTTGTCATCGATAACAAGACCGGAGCCATTCTTGCACTCTCGAATTATCCTGCCTTCGATCCGAATCGGCTTAATGACATCCGTCTCGATAATCTCGCTAATGGTGCCATTCAAAGCATCTACTCGCCGGGCTCCGTCTTTAAGCTTGTCACTTACGGCTCGGCGCTCGACAAGAAGCTGATCACGCCTGATGGTGAGATCGACAGCGGCAATGGCACGATCGAGATCGCGAGGCATAAGTTCACGGACTCCCATGCTATCGGGCGCGTTTCGTACAAGAAAGCCCTCGCTCATTCCAGCAATGTTTGCGCGATCAAAACGAGCATGCTTGTCGGCAAGGAAAGCTTCCACAATTACATTCAAAAGTTTGGATTCGGCGCGCCGACAGGTATCGAGCTTCCGGCGGAAACGGGCGGTATTGTTCGTGCCCCGGAACGCTGGAACGGAGACTCGCTCGCTTCGATGGCGATCGGTTATGAAATTGGCGTATCCGCGTTGCAAATGGCAACTGCTTTTGCGACGATAGCGAATGACGGCGTCAGAATTCGACCACATATCGTCAAAGAAATACGACAATCGGATGAAACCACGGTTCCGCTTCCCGTACCCGAACGAACGCAAGTTGTCAGTACGGAAACCGCGCGAAGTTTGCGGACGATGCTGCGCGAAGTTGTCCTTGCCGGGACCGGCCGACGGGCGCAGCTCGACGGATATTCGTCTGCCGGAAAGACGGGCACCGCATGGAAGTTCGATCCAGCTATCAAGGCGATCAATCGTTCGAAATATGTTTCGTCCTTCATCGGGTATGCGCCGGCCGAAAATCCGGCGATCACAATTGCTGTGGTAATGGACGAGCCTAAATTGGGCGGACGAGACGGTGGAGGAGCGGCGGCTCCAGCCTTTCGCGAGATCGCGCAAACTGTTCTTCCCGAATTGAATGTCCGACGCGATCTGGACAGCACGTCAACCGTCGCGGAAGCGGAGGAGATTCCAGAGAGTCCGGACGCTGGAGACATAAATGCGGCGACAGCAGTTCCGCAATCCGGCGGGCCCAGAATAAATGATGGAGCGGTCGAACGCCCAAGAGTCGCACTGCCTAAAGCGGATATCATCAATAGACCGAAGGAAAAATTAGTGGTGCCGGCCCGGGCCAACAAAGCGAGAGACGCGAATCCAAAACAAAAGGAAAAGGTGACCGAGTCCCCAACTAAACAAATAAAGAACAAGTCGTCGTCGGCGAGGATGGAATATAGAACTTGAAGCTTTCGACCGTAATTGAATATATGAACGCCGCGGCGCCGAAAATGAGACCCGCCCTGCCGGAACGTGAGATAACGAATTTCGCAATCGACTCACGCGACGTCAAGGCGGGCGATGTCTTTTTTGCGCTCTCGCAACCCGATTACAAGGACAACGGATTCAACGGAGATTTCGACGACGCCACACCGTTCGTTCCGCCCGCTTTCGAAAAAGGCGCGGTCGCGTGTGTCGTTCGCGGCGATCGATTTGAAGAACATCACCCCATCCTCGCGGAATACGAGGATCGATTGATCTTTGTCGACGACGCGATCAAATCGCTGCAGGACCTTGCGCACGGAGTTTATCTCGAATGGAACGGGCCGGTCGTCGCGATCACCGGAAGCGCGGGCAAGACGACGGCGAAAGAATTGACCGCCCACGTCTTGCAATCGAGCGGGCGAAAGGTTCTCCGCAATATCAAAAATTACAATAACGGACTCGGGCATCCGCTGACGGTTTTGAATCTCGCCGCTGACCCGACCTACGACGTCGCGGTGCTCGAGATGGGAATGTCGACGCCGATGAATGAGATTCGGCGACTATGCCGGATCACTCCGCCGGATATCGCCGTCGAGCTCAATGTATTGCCCGTTCACGTCGAACATCTTGGATCGATCGAGAATGTTGCTAAGGCGAA
>JBBKXD010000242.1:0-20199 GCA_037969295.1 Pyrinomonadaceae bacterium
CTGTTTGGTCTGAGCAAAACAATAAATGGGTCAGCTGATCTTGGATCACACATTCCCGAAAAACGGCGGCGCATCGACGTTCGGCAAATTACCGAATACAACGAACCCCCACGACCTGAGGCTTTGCCGAAAAAAAGGGAAGACGAACGAATCCCGTTCCCTATCTCATCCCGCCGGCAACCCGGTAACACCTTATTAACTGCGATGGGTCGATAATACACTAGTTTCGAAGTTTCGGATTGGGAATCTTGCGGTCGGAAGTGTTTGAAAGCTTGCGCTCTATCATGTGAAAAATACCTCCGGGTCAATTATTTTAGTCGTAAGGCTCCAAAATCTGAGGGCTGAGGAAAGGGACCGAGAAATTTATACCGAAAAATAATACACAAGGCAAGCATTCCGCACCGTGCGGATGCCGCATCGGCGGTCGGACGCCGACACTGCCCGTCCGCTTACCGCTTCCGCGGTTTGACCTGTCGGGGCGCACGCCTCGAATCCAGTTTTATTTTCGTGTACGCGAAAATCGGCGTGTACGCCTGAGCCGCAAAACCGTCCGAGCGAACGGTCCAGTGATAAAGCTGTGCGTCAATGTTGAGGGTGAATTGCAGTTTACCTGATGTTCCGTCGAACGGTTTGAAGCGGCAAACAACCGGCATCCAATTCGTCGTATGCCACGTATCGAGGACGATATCGTCAGCAAGCTCACACTCGGCCCACAGTGCGATCACATTAACTTTCGACAGGTCGCCCGGAGCCCATTCCGCGGTAAGTCCGCCGAGGTTTGGCTCCGCATCGCACGATCGGAGGTCCACTTCAAGCAACTTTGCGGGTGCGTCGAGCAGCTCAAGCTGGTCTTTGTTTGCGATCTTGCTCGTAATATTGAGTGCGAGACCGTTCAAGTAGTTTGTCGAAACAGGCACGCCGCGGGGCGTGGGCCGCCCTTCATCCGAAAGATGCGCCGGAGCGGCCTTCAACGCAACTCTTTGCGGCAAGAGCACGCCGCCCTTCGCAAGAAAACGCTGTCGTGCGTCGACCATGGTGGGGACGATGTTCTCGTCAAAAGCCTGATTACCGATCGTCTCGCTGACGATCAGGTCATATTTATGTTTTAAATTTACGTCAAGCGAAAGGCCGTTCACGATCTTGATTCGATCGGAGACCCCGTTTTCAGCCGCATGAGCCATGATAAGCGGGATCATCGGTGTATTCGATTCGATCGCTGTCACGCTCTTCGCCCCCAGTTTTGCCGCCGCTATTGCCCAGACCCCGCTTCCCGATCCGATGTCGAGAACGCGTGTGTCACTCGTCACCAAACGCTCCAGAGCCTCGTAAAATATCTTGTTGCGCTCTTCGTCGCGCAACATGAACTGGTGGTAGCGCAACATCTCCTGCATATGCTGATAAAACAATGCGTCCTTCTCAGCCGTAGCGCTCTTTTTCATATTGTTATCGGGTTTCAAGCACCGGCCGACGTCTCGCTGGTTTGTGCGATCAAAGTAGGGTATTTGCCGCTCCAGCACGCGGTGCACGATGATGCGGATTCGATCCCTATGGCCTCAAGCATCCCCTCGAGCGAAAGATAGCCGAGCGAATCGACGTCGATGTATTCGCGGACCTCTTCGTTAGTCATCCGTGACGCGATCAGGTCCTGACGGTGCGGTGTGTCGACGCCGTAGTAGCACGAGTGCGTGGTCGGCGGGCAGGAGATACGCATGTGCACTTCGCTCGCCCCACATTCTCGAACCATCTGTACGATCTTTTTTGAAGTTGTGCCGCGGACGATCGAATCGTCGACAAGAATGATGCGCCGGCCCTGGATAAGATCTTTGATCGGATTGAGCTTGAGCCTGACTCCGAATGAACGGATCGATTGCGATGGCTCGATGAACGTCCGGCCGACGTAGTGGTTGCGGATGATCGCCTGACGAAACGGGATTTCGGACTGGCTGGAATAACCGATCGCCGCGGCAACGCCGGAATCGGGAACCGGCACGACGATGTCCGCGTCGCACGGATGCTCGATGGCAAGCCGCTTGCCCATCTTATGCCGCGACTCATTTACCGAGCGGCCGTAAACGGTTGAGTCGGGTCGTGAAAAATATACATGCTCAAATGTGCAGACGGCGGCCGGTTTCGCCTCGAAAGGTTTTTTCGAAGTCATGCCCGCTCGATCGATGACGATCATCTCGCCGGGTTCGACCTCGCGCACGTATTCAGCGTCGATAAGATCGAACGCGCAGGTTTCGCTGGCAACGCACCATGCACCCTTCACGTTTCCCAGGACCAGCGGCCGAAACCCGCGGGCGTCACGAACGGCGACGAGCGAATTCGGCGTCAAAAACAAAAGTGAGAAAGCACCTTCGGTTTTTTTCAAAACCTTTTCGATTGCCTCGACGACCGTCGTGGCCGGTGTTCGGGCGATGCTGTGGAGAATGGTTTCCGTATCTGAGGTCGACGAAAAGATCGCGCCTTCTTTTTCAAGTTCGCGTCGCCGAGCTTCGGCGAATGGCAGATTGCCGTTGTGGCAGATCGCGATATCACCGTGTTGACAGGTCACCGAAAACGGTTGAACTTCCTTGATCGTGTTCTTGCCCGCTGTCGAATATCGTGTATGGCCGATGGCGCTCGATCCTTTAAGCCTGCTGAGCACATCTACATTCAAAACATCCGCGACCAGGCCTTGCGATCGAAACTGGTGAAGGTCCGTGCCGTCGCTCGAAACAATACCGCAGGCTTCCTGCCCCCGATGCTGTAGTGCGAACAGTCCGAGCTGCGTAAGGGTCGATGCTTCGGCGTGGCCAAAGATGCCGAAGATCCCGCATTCCTCTTTGAATTTATCGAGTGTGAGATCCATCAGGTGAAGTTAAGAAGGCGGTCATCCGACCGCCGAAACCTATTCTAACCCTGACGAGATTCAATCGCCAGTGAGGAGTTGGATTTAATCGAGTGGAGAAGTTTGCTTGGGTTTAGAGTGTGGGCTTTAGCTTGTCTTTTTTCTCAAGCTGAAGAACACAAGCCAAAGCTTGCACTCTAAACGATTCCTCGCGCCCGTTCGAGATCCTCCCCGGTATTAATGTTGATGAAAAACGTGTCCGATCCTGTGAGATGCGAGTATTCACTGAACTTTACCGTGCGGGGATTGAGCTGCGCCACGATCTCGTACATCGGCGGGGGCATTCGCGGTCGCTGGAGGATCTCTTCAACTATCGGCTGAGCGGCCGCGACGTTGTAGAACGCGCACAGCGGCTGCAGTCTCCCGTCCTCCTGCTCGGGTACGATCGCATCGAACTCGTCGGAGACCTTTTCCGCAAGCAGCTGGATCAGCTCCGGCAACACAAATGGGTAATCACACGCAAGTACAAAGATCCATGCCGTGTTCGCGTAGCTAAGCGCCGCGTGAATGCCGCCGAGCGGGCCGCGTCCCTCGTGCAGATCGAAAATGAACGGAATATCTGCCGTGATCGCCTCGATCGCGAACTGACTTGAGCTTCCGGCGACCATCGTTATCCTTTTAGCCGACGACAATCCGCTTCGCATAATTGCGATCGAACGTTCTGCGAGCGTCTCGCCTCCGAGCTCGGCGAACGCCTTGTCCGTTCCAAGCCGTGACGATCTTCCGCCGATCAAAATAAATGCGTCAATCGTTGGCATGCTGTTCTGAGTGATCGTATTCAAAATCACCGGCGAATTCGTCGCGCGGCTGGATTGAAATCACGATCGATTTAGACGTCGGCGTATGGCTTCGATCCGCTTTGCTGCCCAGCGGCACAAGCGGATTCGCCTCCGGAAAATATGCTGCCGCACACCCGCGCGGGATCGGATACGGAACGACGATGAAACGATCCGCGTGACGCTCGCCGTCGTCGAAATGGCTCGTCAGATCGACGACCTGCCCGGCCTTCAATTCGAGCTCCGAGATGTCACCGACATTCATGAAAATAACCCGCCGTTCGCCTTTAATGCCGCGGTAACGGTCCGACAGGTCGTAGATCGTCGTATTGAATTGATTGTGCGAGCGAATCGTCGTCAGGAGCAAACGTCCGGGCGGCAATGACGTCGTCTCCAACGTACTTGTTTTGAATTGAGCTTTCCCCGCCGGCGTATCGAAATGGCCTTCGCGCGGCGGATTCTTTAGATAGAACCCGCCCGGGTCCCGAATACGCTCGTTAAACTTTTCGAAGCCGTCGATGACGCTCGAGATCGCGTCGCGCACATTGTCGTAGTCCGCGGCCATCGCGTCCCAATCGATCGTCGACCTCGAGCCAAGCGTCGCCTTGGCAAGCTGAGCGACGATCCACGGCTCGCTTCGCAGATGTTCCGACGCCGGCTCGAATATTCCTTTCGACATTTGCACGTTAAGCATTGTGCTTTCCGTCGAGACGAACTGCTCACCAGCGGATTGCATGTCGATCTCCGATCGGCCGAGACACGGCAGGATCAATGATTGTTCTCCCACAGCGACAGCTGTTCGGTTCAGCTTCGTGATTACCTGCACGGTCAGACGACATCGCCTCAGGGCGTCAAAAACGACCTCGGTGTCCGGCGACGCGCTCGCAAAGTTTCCGCCCATCGCAAAGAAGATCTTCGCCCGTGAGTCACGCATCGCTGCGATACTTTCCACCGTATTGAAACCATCGCGGCGCGGAATGGTGAAGCCGAATTCCCTTTCGAGGTTCGAAAACAATTTCTCGTTGACCTTTTCCCAGATTCCCATCGTCCGGTCGCCCTGTACGTTCGAGTGCCCGCGGACCGGACACAAACCCGCTCCGGGCTTACCGATCTGCCCGCGCAGCAGATGCAGGTTGACGACATCCTGGATGGTCGCGACCGACGACTTGTGCTGCGTCAATCCCATCGCCCAACAAGTGATGACGTGATTCGCATTGACGAACATCTCTGCGGCTTCAGTGATCTGTTCGCGAGTCAGCCCGCTTTCGGCGAGGATCGTCTCCCAGTCCGTAGTATCCAGACTCGCGACCAGGCCGTCATATCCCGTCGTCCGTTCGGTGATAAATTTTTGATCGAATACGGTGCCGGGAGCCGAGCGTTCGCGCTCGAGCATGAACTTCATCATTCCCTTCAACACTGCCATGTCGCCGCCGATACGGAGCGGCAGGTGAAGGTCGGCCAAGTGCGTCGACTTGTTAGTCAGCATGGTCAGCGGAAACTTCAGAGGGTTCCGATAATGCTGCGGGTTCGGATTCACAAAATTCAGCAGGCCCGCTTCGGGCAGCGGATTGATCGCGATCATTTTCGCGCCTGCGCGTTTCGCATCCTGGAGCGACGACATCATCCGCGGCGCGTTCGTTCCGGGATTTTGGCCGATGACGATCACCAGATCGGTTTTATTAAAATCGGAAAGGCGAACGGTTGCCTTGCCCAGGCCGATCGATTCGCTCAGCGCCACGCCTGAAGATTCGTGGCACATGTTCGAGCAATCAGGCAGGTTGTTCGTGCCGAACTGACGGACAAACAGTTGGTAGAGGAACGCGGCCTCATTCGATGTGCGACCGGATGTGTAGAAGATAGCCTCGTCAGGTGAGGAGAGAGACTTTAGTTCACCGGCGATCAACGCGAACGCATCGCTCCACGAGATCGGCTCGTAATGGGTCGAGCCTTTTCGCAAAACGACCGGCTCCGTAAGGCGGCCTTGTGAATTGAGCCAGTGATCGTCCCTTTCCGAAAGCTCAGCTACAGAGTGCCGTGCGAAAAACTCGGACGTTACTCGTTTCGTCGTACCTTCATCCGCCAAAGCCTTCGCGCCGCTTTCGCAGAATTCGGCGATGGTCCGTTTTTCGTCCGGGTCGGGCCACGCACACGATTGGCAATCGATACCACCTTTTTGGTTGAGCTTGAGCAGAGCGCGCGTTCCCCGTACGACACCCATCTTGCCAAAGGCGTTCGTCATCGTCTCCTTGATCGCCGACAGACCTGCGGCCGTCTCGCGAGGTTTGGTGACGTGGAGATTCGATTCGCTGTCGCTGCTCATTTTCTTAGTTCAGGCTCGGGTGTAAACAGTACGAGACTTATCGCGTCGCCGTGAAGAAGAAGTGAAGAACGCGATGAATCGCGCACTCTAAACCGAACCGCACTCTGAGGCCGGATTCGGGAACGCATCGTCACGGTCGGGGTCGTCGGGACGATCGACACACACAAAATCCTTCTCGATGATAATCACCAGCGATTGATCCGGTCCGATCGGCTGTTCAGTTTCAAACCCAACCTCCTCGCCCGACGCCCAACCTCGAGCAGCCGATTCGGGAACCGAGATCGTGATCTCACCGTTATCGAATTGCGCGAGTATGGATTTTGCTTCGGGTGACATCACCACCGTGTATCGCAACGCATTCGGGCCGAATCTCACTTCATCTGATATGTTCCCGTCGGCTGCAAAGCGCTCCACCTCACTCCGCAAGAGCCGCAGCCTTATCGAGTTTCCTTTTATCCTAAGCTTCATTTGAAAATCGATGTTCAGTTATCCGTTGACCGCCTGTATAGACATTGAAAGAGCCATCCCGAACAAAACCAACCAGCGTCATGCCAAACTCATCCGCCAACTCAACTGCGAGGCTCGACGGCGCGCCGACCGCAACAAGGATGGGAATTCCCGCCATCAGGGCTTTCTGAACCAGCTCAAAACTCGCCCGTCCGCTAACGAGCAGGATCTTTTCGGAGAGCGGTATCTCGTCGGCAAGAAACTTTGCACCGATGACCTTATCGAGCGCGTTATGACGCCCGACGTCTTCGCGAACTATCTCAAGTTCACCCTGGAGGTTAAAAAGCGCGGACGCGTGCAAGCCTCCCGTTTTTTCGAACACGTTCTGCGAGGATCGAAGTTTCTCCGGAAGCGTATGAATTAGCCCCCCGTCGAACTTCGGCTCGTCGGGAGAGATCAATTTCAACGCACCCGTCTTCAATGCCTCAATCGAGCTCTTTCCGCAGACGCCGCAGCTCGAGGTCGTGTAAAAATGCCGTTCGAGACGTTTGAGGTCGACGTCGACGCCTTCGTTCAGATCGACCCGGACGGTATTAGAATTTAGTGCCGTGGCTCGGTCGAGAGCTCCCGCTCCCTTACCTATCTTCAAACCACAATGGCGAATCTGTTTTATCTGTTCAGGCTTTTGAAGAATTCCTTCGGTGAAAAGAAAACCGGCCGCAAGCTCGGCGTCTTCGCCGGGGGTGCGCATTGTGATCGATATCGCACGATGCCCGCCGGCGGGAAATCCGAGGCGAATCTCAAGCGGCTCTTCGACAGCGAGTGTATCAGGCTCATCTTCGGTCACTGATCCGATGACGATACGGCGGATGGAGATCAGCGAGAGTGCCCTAGCCACAGAGCTCACAGAGGAATTTGAAGAGGGTTCGGGTTTGCTCTGCATAACTAACAATAACTCTGTGTCCTCGGTGGCAAATCCTTATTCAGCCGGAAGGACACGGCCACGGCATTCGCCAAACCCGATCCGCCGAAAGCCTTCTCGTTCACAAAAGCCTTTCATGATCACCTCGTCGCCATCTTCGAGAAAGCGCCGCTGCTCGCCGGAAGGTAACTCAAGCGGCTCGGTCCCGCGCCATGTAAGCTCAAGCATAGATCCTCGTTCGTTTTTTTCCTTGCCGCTGACCGTGCCGGTCGCCATAAGATCGCCGGTTTGTAAGTTGCAGCCGTTTGAAGCGTGATGCGTGAGCATCTGACCGATCGTCCAGTAGAGATCTTTCGTGTTCGAACGCGAAAGCATGTGCGGCTCGATATTTTCACTCCGCATTTTCTCGGTCTGGATGTAAACCTCGAGATTGATATCGATGCCGCCAAAATTTTTGTTCTGCTCGTTATTGAGGTATTCGAGCGGCTGCGGATCATCGGCGTCGCGCTCGAATGCTTTGGTCCTGAACGGCGCGAGAGCTTCCATCGTCACGACAAAGGGTGAAATAGTCGTCGCAAAACTCTTTGCGAGAAACGGTCCGAGCGGCTGGTATTCCCATGCTTGCATGTCGCGCGCCGACCAGTCGTTGACGAGGCACACGCCGAAGATATGCTTCTCGGCATCGGCGATCGCGATTGATTCACCCAGCTCATTTCCCTGCCCTACAAAAAAACCAAGCTCCATCTCGTAATCGAGATTTTTGCACGGGATAAAAACCGGGGGCTTTTCGGCGTCGCTTCGGTTCTGGCCGTGCGGACGCGTAATTTCAGTTCCGCTGATAACAATGCTCGACGCGCGTCCGTGATAACCGATCGGAATATATTTGTAATTCGGCAGCAGCTGGTTGTCCGGGCGAAACATCGATCCGACATTCGTCGCGTGGTAGATCGAGCAGTAGAAATCGGTATAGTCTCCACTCTTAAAAGCATGCTCGAATCTGACGTCAGCGACCGAAAGAAGGTGATCGGCGGTTGCGACTCGGGCCTCGTTCTTTTCCGAAAGAAGAAAAACCGCTTGCCGCCGCAGGTCCGACAAAACCTCAGGATCGAATGCTCCGATCGCGTTCAAACTCCAAAGGCGATAGGACGCAAATTGAGCGATCGCCTCGTTGAGCATCAGCCCGTCGTCGATGCATCCGTAAATATCGAGGATCTTATCGCCAATGACGAATCCAATTCCGAGACCGGGTTGCGTATCGCCGATCTCGTAAGCGCACAGTGGCAAATTCTGGATCGGAAAATCCGTGTCGGGCGAGTTGGCGGATTCGAGCCAGCTCTTCAGATCCGCGTCGTGGGTTTCATTTATTTCGTATGTCATAAGATTTTCGATTTTCGATTTGCGATTTGCGATCGCGTCAACAGCGTGCGTCAGTCATGAACGTGAAGCTCCGTCACGTCCGCGAGATCGAAAATCGAAAATCAAAAATCGAAAATCGAAAATCTCTCAGAGAATTCCCAACTCCTGTAGATCCGCGACCGGTTCGTCGAACGAGCAAGAGCCAAACGAGTGCATGCCCCTCGATCTCAATCGTTCGATGTGGCTGAGCGTGAGGAGATGCGAGCCGCGCCACGACAGACCACCGTCGGTGAACTCGAATACCTCCTCGAACTCTTCTTCCATGATCTCTTCGAGAAGGCTGACGCGGAAGCTCTCGCGGGCGAAGGCGGTCATCATCAGCACGTTGAGGAAGCCGTGCATCGTCCCCTGCGGGGCGTCCGACGCATACGTCAGCGGCTTGAAACACCGGATCGGATGGTGCAGCCCGGCGGTCGCCTTGAACGGAACATTTGCCGCCATGCAAGTGCGCACAAACCTGATGATGTCGCGGGTCGCGGGAAACTCTTCACGCGTCACGCCGCCCGTGCGGATCTTCGCCCGAAGCTTTTTTATACCAAGCATCGCTATCAGATCGACAAATGTGCGTCCGACCGGGGCGATCTCGAAATAAGGGGTGATCGCTTTTGGAAGCAATGCGGCAGTGTTCTCGATCTTCGAAACGGTTGCCGCCTTTACTTCCAAAACATCACAGACGACGCGTTCGGAATGCTTGCGGTTGAACTCGCTCATCGAACGGATCGTCTGCGCTACATCTTCACCGGCAAGCACATTCAACCGCCAGGCGGCCTCGCGTCCCCGCGGAAGGAACTCACCGGCGCTCTCGTAAAATTCGTCGAGTCGTGCAACCGGCAAAATGAATCGCCCCAGCATCCAGCCATAATTGCTGTGACGATATGTCGCGTAATTCAACACAGCTTCAGACATCGACAGCTGCGAAGGCGGAAACAGCCCTGCGTAATCTATAATTTCTTTGAGCAGAATTCGGACGGACTCTTTTGGTGGGCTATCGACGACGCGGGCGTTCATTATTTGATCTATCTGACTTTGTGCAACGAGAAAATCATAATGTTTATGAGGACGTTTTACAAATGATATTCGTGCGACAAAAAAGGACTTGCATTTCGGAAAATACTTCGGTTATCTTGATGGCGTTCCGGCTCAATTTTACATGCGCGTTTTAGGTATCGACCCGGGGAGCGAAACTCTCGGTTGGGGTGTTGTCGAAGGAAGCGGCCTAAAATACGCAGCCGTCGATTTCGGCGTCGTCAAATCAAATCCGCGCCATGCGTTCTCGAAACGGCTCGCGAACATCTACGACGGCGTTTCGGCGGTAATCGAAAATCTTCAGCCGGATGTTGTTTCGATCGAAGAAGCGTTCTATGCCGTCAACGTTAAGGTTGCGTTGAAGCTCGGACAAGTGCGAGGTGTTTTGCTATTGCTCGCCGAGCAGCGAGGCCTCGCGATCGCCGAGTATGCACCGCGGCTCATTAAGCAAACGGTGGTCGGGTACGGCAATGCAGAAAAGCATCAGGTACAGGAAATGGTCAGAGTGCTGTTAAGAATGAAGTCGGTGCCCACGCCGCATGACGCGGCTGACGCCCTGGCGATGGCGATCTGCCACTTTCATCACGCCGGCATGCGCGACAAGATCGACAGATCAGTAAAGAAAATCCCATAAACCAACACTAAAAATATGAAACTCCCACTCCTTCCAATGTCTCTTGCCTTGGTATTACTGTGCTGTGTTTCAACCGAGGCTCAGAAGCGTAAATCGACAAGGGTCGCAAAGCCCGCGCCGGTGCCCGAGATCGGAAACACCGCGGTCGTGATCGACGAAACATTGTCCGTCCTCCGTCTGGAGCCGAGCCTGTTTGCCCGTCCAATTCAGCGAATGCGCCGCGGCCGACGCGTGCAGATCCTCGGATCGACGGCGGCGGACGGCGTTAAGTTCTACAAGGTTTCGGCTCCGCCGGCGAAATTCGGGTGGCTACAGGCGGATGCTGTTTTCGGCAAGTTTCGCACGAGCGATGAAGAGCGTTTCGCGCGGCTCGTCCAGGCGACCGACGGTTTCGACCAGGTTGAGCTTGCCGCTGCTTTTCTCGAGCTGTATCCGGCGTCGAAGTTTCGCCCTCCGATACTTCTGCTTTACGGTGACCTTCTTGAGAACGCGGCGGCAAAACTTTCGCGTGATGCGAGTTCGCGTCTGAGCCGTCGCGAGATGGCCGCGTCCGGTGCGCCTGTGCACAGCTACTATCTGAATTTCAGCATGCTCGACCGTTATCGACGACTTGGCGTGACTTTCCTGTTCAATCTCGCCACGCGAACGTTTCATTACAACGGCGCGAGTTGGAGTGAAATCATGCGCAGATATCCTGCTTCGGCGGAAACAGCCGAGGCACAAAAACGCCTGGATTCGCTGAAGGTGAAATTAGAACGACAGGCGGCGAGCTAAAAGTTCAAAGCACACGCGATCTCGGCGGCGACACGGGCATTGTTTTCCAGGAGAGCGACATTCGCGGCGATGGTTTTGCCGCCGCTTTTCTGAGACAGCTCGGTGAGTAAGAACGGCGTCAGATCCTTCCCGACCACGCCCCGGACGGCCGCGGTCGATAGTGCGGCGTCGATCAGCGTTTCAACTTCGCTTGAGGGGATCTCGAACTCGGCCGGCACAGGAACCGTGACGAGCAGCGCAGAGTTGAGTCCGAGCTCTCGTCTGGCGTCGGCGATCCGGGACACGTCTTCAGCGTTATCCACGCGGTCGTCCACGTCAAAGGCACTGCTCGCGGAATAAAAAGCCGGCATGTTGTCGCACTTCCACCCGAGAACCGCTACGCCGTTAGTCTCCAGCCACTCGCGTGTCGCGCCTAGGTCGAGGATAGCCTTTGCCCCAGAACAGACCACGATGATCGGAGTTCTCGCAAGCTCGGGCAGATCCGCGGAGATGTCTGACGCATGGCCACGATGAACGCCGCCGATGCCGCCTGTCGCGAAGACATTTATTCCCGCCTTGTGAGCGATAAGTGTCGTCGTCGCAACGGTCGTTGCACCGATCATTTTACGTCCCGCGGCGATCGCAAGATCGCGGGTCGAAACTTTTCTGACGTTCTTCTCAGTGGCGAGCCGCTCGAGTTGCAGATCGCTCAGACCGGCGCAGATCTCACCATCAAAAACGGCGATCGTCGCCGGTAGTGCTCCACCGTCCCGGACAATCTGCTCGAGCCGCATCGCCGTGTCAAGATTCCGCGGATGGGGAAGGCCGTGGGAGATCACCGTCGACTCAAGAGCAACGATCGGCCGTTCGAAGTGGAGAGCACCCGCGATCTCGTCGTTAAAAGTTATTTTCATTCAACGAATTTTCCGATTCTATTTAGTCGGGGGTTGGTGATGCAGCCAAAGAAATTCCCATTCGAGGCCCCGCGATCGCAAGACCAGTAGACGAACATCGCCCGTCCGATCACCAGTTCACGCGGGACAAATCCCCAACCCCGGCTGTCATCGCTTTCGTCGCGGCTGTCACCCATGCAAAAAAAGCTGTTGTCCGGAACTCGCATGGGCTTTCCTTCGACGCCAAAATTGAGATGGCGGGTTGAGAGCTTGCGTCCTTTCTGAAGAGCTTCTGTCGTCTCCTCGCTGTAATAAACGTCCCACTTATCTTCAGGCTTGCGTGGTTCAAATTCACGCACCTCAAGTGCAGAGTCCTTTATCTCCGTGTCGCCCATGACGCGGTGCTCGGGCAGAAGTTCGCCGTTAATGTAGACCTGATTGTTTCTAAACTCTACCGTCTCACCCGGTAGGCCTATGACGCGCTTTACGTAATTGATCTGATACTTAACCAGACCACGGTCCTTGTCTGTCTCCGGCTTGACCCTATTGCCCGGGTACTTGAACACGATGATGTCACCGCGCTGTATCTCCCGCATCGGAAGGAACGGCAGCGGATTACCACCCGGGCTAAAAATAAATTTGTTAACCAAAAGATAGTCACCGATCAGGATCGTGTTCTGCATTGAGCCGGTCGGGACCGTGACGGCCTGCAGGATAAACGTCATCCCGAAGATCGCCATCACCAGCGTCACGGCAAAGGATTCGAAGTACTCCCGGAAGATGGACTTCGGCGGGCCTTTGGGTTTCTGCTCAGGGGCGGGGTCGTTTTTTTTCTCTGTTTCGGCTTTTACCTCTGGTTCGTCTTTGCTCATATTTTCGTGCTTTACAATACGTACTTATCCGCCTTTACGTTTCGATGCCTCCGTTTCTGAAAGCTGCAGCGATTTCAGTGCTTCGCTTGCGGCCATCATCTCGGCGGACTTGATCGAGCTTCCGCGACCTTCGGCTCTGCCGGTATTCCATGCGGCCTCGACGTAAAAAGTTCGTTCATGGGGCTGGCCCTCGGTCTTCAGCAACGAGTAAACCGGGCCCGAAAGCTGCTCTGCCTGGAGCTTTTCCTGAAGCAGCGTTTTGTAATCTGCCGAACCGTCCGGCGTCACGCCGCGGAACTCGCCGGCAAGGATGCTGGCGACGAAAGATCGCGTCGCGATATAGCCGCTGTCAAAGAAAACAGCCGCGATAACCGCCTCGAGCGTGTCGGCGAGTATAGCCCGTTTCTGGCGTCCGCCGGTCTTTTCCTCGCCGCGGCCGAGACGAATATACTCACCGATGTTCAGCGCCTCGGCAGCATTTGCAAGTGTCACAGTGCTGACGAGGCGGTGTTTCATCAACGTCAGCTCACCCTCGGAGGCGTCCGGATATTTTCGAAAGAGCTGTTCGGCAACAGCCAGTCCGAGTACCGAGTCGCCTAAAAACTCGAACGATTCATTCTCGGCCGAGCGGATCTCATCCTCGCTCCGGCCCGACAGGTTCTCGTGCGCCCACGAGCGATGCGTCAGAGCTCGCTCGAGAAGCGCCGGGTCCTTGAACGTATATCCGATGAGTTTCTCGAAGTTTGAGAGCTTCATTGCCGAAAACTCAGTTTAAAGAAGAACGTTGAAAAAAAGAAAGCCGGATGTGGGTTTTCACCCTAACATCCGGCTGAGTTTTGGATTTTGCAGTCTGGAGACTACCGGCGTGTTCCTTTCCTTGCGACAGTCTTCGCAACTGACGGTTTCGTGACAGTAGTCGACATCGGCTTCGTCGCCGGCTTGGCTGCTGTCGTTGATGTCGGAGCCGTTGAGGCAGGCGCCGCGGTGGCCGGAGCGACCGTACCTGTTGTAGTCGGCGATTCCGAGTCCGAAACCGGCATCACGGGAGTTGTCGGGTTTGGGAAAGGCTTTGCCAGGGTTGTTGAAACAAAGGCGTCAAGCCCCGTTTCCTTCTCAAAGCGTCGCTTATAGAGACCCTGCATAACTTTGTACAAGTTGTCTTTGTAAGCTTTTGCTGTGGGCGTGTCGCTCTTGGCGACGCTATGCGCCCGGCTGTAAGCATCCAGAGCACGCTCGGTATAACCGTTGAACATCGCAATCTTAGCCTTAACTTGCGCGTCGAGATCGGCTTTGACCTTATCATCCGTTGCGTCTTTGATTCCCTGGATCAACTTCGCGATCTCTTCGCCGATGGGAGCACCCTCTTCGATGTAGTAGTCACCGATCGTTCCGTAGACACGAGGATCGTTCTTATAAGAACCCATCTGCGACAGCTCGTAGTAAAGCGGCAGAGCAGTTTTCTTGTCCTTTTTACCGTAGTAATTGTTGTAAGCGAGTGCGTACGTCAACTCCCCAATCGCAGCGTCTTTGCTAAACGTATATTGAAAAACACCGATTACCGGCACTCCCTTGTCGTCCTTCTTCGTGAAGGCCCATCCGCCTTTGACTTTCCCAAGCGCGGTAGTTGCAAAACGAATTGCGTCGTCGGAGTACTTGTAGTTATTTTCCTTCGTCGACTTGTAGCTGGATGAAAGCGCCATCGGCATCAAAAGGTTTATATTGTCAGGGTCTTCAGCCATGAAGTCTTTTCCAGCTTTCGCGATCTCTGCCGGATCGTCAGCTTTCACCGCCGCATCGTAACGAGCAACCAATTTGGCCCGTTTGGTGGCTCCCTCGAGCCGGACAACGTGAGGTTTCACGAAATCGATCTGATCCTTAAACGCTTCGGTACAAGTGCCAAACTTCTCGAGATACTCCTTTCCCGTAGAAAGAGCAGTTTCCATTTCGGGAATCGATTTCTTTGAATAAACTCCCAAAAATTTCGTATAAAGCGCGTTGTGACCATCGATGTCGGTGCAATTCGCACTCGCATCCTGTCCAAAACCGGCTACAGCTCCGACAGCGAGGATCGTCGCCGATAAAACTCCGGTACCTAAGAATCTAAAAATCGTTTTCATAACTTTTGCCTATCCTCCAGCTACTGCAAAATCCAAAATCTACTAATTGCTGACACCCGCCTTTCCGTCAGGGTTTCGCGTGAAATCAGATGTAACGCTCTAAGAAAAAGTTGCAAATATTTCCGGCGAAACCCGACCGCGCTTTCCAATAGGAATACGAAGTAAACCCGAGCATTGGGAAGTCTAAATAATCCCGCAGAGTTCGCTTTTGTGTCAAGCGAAAACCGGTCTCACACCTAAGAGAAAAGCCGAAACATTAACCAGATGGAAAATGCTTCGGCTTTTTGGGACGAAATACCGGGAAAGGCAGGTAAATTTATTTGTTCTTGACGATCCTTGGACGTTCCTTTTTCTCGGAGCCGCTCTTGTCGAATTCGATGATGACCGGTGCGAACGACGGTTGGCTTTGCGATGTCTTCTGAACGATTTTCTTCGGCTCTGCCTGCGGCGTCGCCGCCGCGGTCGTTCTCGACTGTGAGCCGACAATGATCGGCGGTGGAGCGTCCTGTTCATTTTCGGCAATGTCAGAATCTTCGCCCTCGTCAGCCTCTGCAGCCGCGACGTTTTCCGTCACAGGTTTTACTTTCAACTGGCGGGCGTACAGCAAGTCGCGATTGCGCTTGATCTGTCCCGCGAGTGCCTGATAGACCTTGCCGGCGATCGCGGCGGCATATTTTCCACGCTCGCTTTGTCCTCGAGTGATAACAACGACCGAGTACTTTGGATCCTCTACCGGAGCAACGGACGCAAACAAGCCGACCCACGATCCTTTACCGATACACGAACCCGTTTTGCCCGCGACACCCATTGACGCATCCACGCCGCGGTGAGCGGTACCGAATTCAGCGGCACCGATCATGCCCGGAAGTACGCCCTCAACGCTACGCTGCGGCAGATTAACACTCTCGCGGATATGCGGGCTGAACGCCGTCCGCTCGACACGCGGACGAGCGATCTGCGGCACGACCTTTTTACCGCCGTTCGAGAGCGCCGATACCATAACCGCAAGCTGCAGCGGCGTGACCTCAAAATCATCGCCATGCGAATAGATCCGCGCGTTATTGTTTCCGTACGGCAATTTTCCCGGAGTTTCTCCTTCGGCGTTGATCCCCGTCTTTTCGCCGAGCCCGAGACTTTTTGCGTACTGGATCATCTTGCCCGATCCCATGTTGATGCCGACCCGCTGGAAATAAACGTTGTTGGATTTCGCCAGCGCATAGTCGAGGTCCATCTGCGTCGAGCTGTTTGTGATATGCCCGTCACCGTCAATAATGTTCTCGTTAAGTCCGCCCACACCCGTCACCAGCTTGATAGTCGAGCAGGGTTTGAAGCTGTCGCGAATCGCCCAGTCCTGGTTGACGATCGTGACGATCTTTCCCGTCTTGGCTTCCATGACAACCACGGTCCCGGCATGGCCGGCAAGGGCGTTGACCGCTGCACGACGAACATTTACGTCCTCACCCGAGGAGTCGTCTTTAGCAATATTGTCGACGGTCGTCGTTCGAAGTCCGCGTTCGAATGCGAGCCGTCTTTCACGGGCTTCGCGGGCGGCCTGTTCACGGCGACGCTGCTCCGCCAATGCGGCTTGGCGGCGCTGCTCGGCTTCGCGGCGGCGCTCGGCAACTGCGCGACGAGTCTCTGCCCTGCCTTTCGGGTTCTTCTTATCTCGGAGGTCACGTTCCTTCTCGCGACGAAGTTCGCTCGCGGTGAGTTTTTCCTTACGCGGATCCGCCTTCTTTGCGTCGCGGCGTTTGTCGCGCGAATTCGCGACGGCCTTCTCCTTTTTCGGATCGACCTTTCCCTTCTTCTTCGCTAATTGTTCTTTCTTTGTATCCTTGCGGCTGGCCGACTTACTGTCTTTGCGGGCATCTTTGGCCTGCGCCACTGACTTCTTAGCAACGGGTTTCTTGGATGAGGCTGATTTTCTTGATTGAGCGTGAAGGTTGACTGTGAAGAGGAGAGCGATCAGAAGGAAGGGGGAAAAAAGCGATGTGAGACGCTTTTTGGGACACATTAACTTCATGGTTTACCTCAGCTAGTCTGGTTTTCTGTTGTGGTTTCGGGGAAGAACTCTCGAACTTGTTTGGAACCCTTTGTGTTGATTGTTCGAAGAGTTTGCGATAAAGCTAAGCCAGACTATAACATTCAAAACATTGCGTGGCAAGAAATATTAAGCACGTGTTTAAGTTTTCGGCTCGATGAACTTTTTCAAAACATTCCGCGGCCGTTTGCTCCTCATCCTGGCCTTTTTGCTCGTAGCGACGCTCGGCGTTCAGTACTACCTGAATCTACTCACTCAGCGGCAAAACAACGAGTTGCGCGACGCCCAGGCAAAAGCTCTTGTCGCCGGTATTACCCTCGGTTCGAACAGCATCAGCTCAAGTGCGTACATGGACGAGCTGATAAAACGGCAGGGCCAAACCTATTTTGACGAAGCCGCGGCCGCAAGGGTAAAGGACGTAATAATAATCGATAACAAATGGCAAGTACGGGACAGCCTTAACCCCAACTTTCAACCCACAGCGGGACCAAACGGCGAGAATGTTTACAAGAGCCTGGCCGATCTGCCCGGGCTGCCTCCGTTAAAAGAAGGGGCCCGGATCGGCGACGATATCCGACACTTCCCGAATGCCGGCCCGGAGGGCGATGATGATGACGAAGCACGCGCAATTCCCATCGAGACTACGACCGAGGGACGGTGGTACATCATGGTTCTGCTCCGGAACGACCGAGGTGCGGCGGCGCGACGGGCCGCGTTGCCATTGATCGTTACCCTTTTTGTCCTTTCACTCTCTACGCTTGTGACCTTTGTTCTCGTGTGGAGGTTCACTCGGCCTATAGCCAACTTGTCGAACGCGGCCCGCGAAGTAGCCGACGGAAATCTTTGCGTTCGTGTACCCGACAACGGGCGAACGGATGAGATGGGACAGCTTGCTCAAAGGTTCAACGAAATGACCGCCGAGCTGGAGAAGAGCAAGGAGCTCGAAGAGCAGCTCCGGCAAGCCGAAAAAAGCGCCGTGATTGGACGGCTCGGTTCGGCGATCGCACACGAGATAAGAAATCCGCTCAATTACATCAATCTCACGCTCGATCATCTACGTTCGAAATTTCAGCCCGAGAGCGAAGACCGGGTTGCGGCGTTCACGAAATTGATCGGGCAGGTCAAATCCGAGGTCGCCCGCATCAATCAGCAAATCTCCGATTTCTTAAATTACTCACGGCCCGCGAACATAAATTTGAAGGTAGTTAATCCGCGGAAGGTCGTGGAAGATTCACTTCGCTTGGTCGAGGCTCAGGCTAGTGAGAACGATATTCGAATAGCCGTCGTCGAACACGAAAATGTACCGGAGATCCTCGCCGACCCCGAGTTCCTGCGTTCGGTCTTTAATAATCTGTTTATCAATGCCGTGCAGGCGATGGGCAACGAAGGCGGAAACTTAAATGTGAAGATCTCTCCTGACGACGGATATGTCAGGTTCGACATCACTGATACGGGCGGCGGCATCCCTCGCGAAAATCTTTCAAAGATCTTCGAACCATATTTTTCGACAAAGGAAACCGGAACAGGACTAGGTTTAGCGATCGTGCAGAAGATAGTTGAATCTCACAGCGGCGCCATGGAAGTGGAATCAAAGGAAGGCGAGGGAACCAGGTTTACGGTAAGATTACCTAAAGCGGATTAGCCACAGAGCACACAGAGATTTGGACGCGTTGTTCTGACCTCCTCTGTGTCCTCGGTGGCGTAAAGATTGTATGGCTAGAAAATCAATACTCGTCGTTGACGACGAAAAGAACCAAAGGGAAATTCTCGAGACGATACTCTCGGGGGAAGGCTATGACGTAACAACCGCGAGTTCAGGCGAGGCGGCGATGAAGTTTGTCGAGGCTCGCCGGTTCGATCTAGTTCTGACGGATCTGAAAATGACCGGGATGAGCGGGCTCGATCTTTTGAAAGAGCTGACAAATTATGACAAGTCGATTATCGTCATCCTCCTGACCGCCCACGGTTCAGTCGACTCCGCAGTAGACGCATTGCGGCTCGGAGCGTTCGACTATCTTCAAAAACCTTACGACAGCGAGAAGCTGCTCGATACTGTCTCACGCGCACTTAACAAACTGTCGGCGCTCGACACCGAGATCGTCTCCGTCTCGCCGGAGATGGACAAGGTCAAGAAACTCATCCTGAAGATCGCGAAATCCAATTCGACGGTTTTGATCCGCGGCGAAAGCGGGACCGGAAAAGAGTTGATTGCGCGATCGATCCACAAGAACTCGCTACGCACAAATGAAGTTTTCCAGGCGGTAAACTGTGCGGCTATAAACGAGAACCTTCTCGAATCGGAACTCTTCGGTCACGAAAAGGGATCGTTCACCGGAGCCGTCGCAGAAAAAAAGGGGCTGTTCGAGATCGCGAACAACGGAACGCTTTTTCTGGATGAGATCGGTGAGCTGGATATTGCTCTACAGGCAAAGCTGCTGCGCGCGCTTCAGGAAAGAGAGATCCGCCGCGTCGGTGGAATTAAGGAGATCGAGGTCGATGTTCGTGTACTCGCCGCGACCAATCGCGACTTGCTGAAGATGGCCGAGGAAAAGCGTTTTCGCGAAGATCTCTACTACCGCCTCAACGTCCTCTCGATCGACATCCCGCCGCTTCGCGAACGACGGTCAGATGTCCCGGTTCTGATGGACTACTTCGTAAAGAAACATTCGCGCGGAACTGACCGGAAGATAAACATCGAATCGGACGCGAAAAAACTTCTGCTCGATTACCACTATCCCGGTAACGTTCGCCAGCTCGAATCCGCGCTCGAACGAGCGATCCTGCTTTGCGAGAACGATACGGTCACACTCGATGACCTTCCGCCTGAGATGACGCAGAGCCGCGCGGCCGGAGCTGCAGCCGGCGGTGGAGATTCGCAATTCAAGCTTCCGCCTGAAGGCGTTAACTTCGAAGACGTCGAACGCAGCTTGATCATGCAGGCCATGGACCGGACGGATAACAACATCACGAAGTCGGCGAAGTTATTGGGGCTGACGTTTCGAACGCTTCAGTATCGATTGGAGAAGTTTGGGATCAAGAAAGACGCAGATGGAACTGGTGAAGAGGAAGAGACATAATCTCTGGCCGGCAAA
>JBBKXD010000243.1:0-5079 GCA_037969295.1 Pyrinomonadaceae bacterium
ACGGTCAGGACACAAGACGGTGCCGCGTTTTCCTCGCGGCTCGACGACACTGCTCCAAGGCTTAGAATACTGTGATCTACGTCATAATGTTGGATCGAGAGGCGGACAGCGATGTCCGCCTTTTCACTTTAAACCCACTCGTAAAAGCCCAAACGAAATTATTATTATGTACGTTATTTTGGTATACTTGGCGGGAGCCTTCAGAATCAGCATGTTGACAGCCCTTTAGCAGTAATTGCCAACCCGCCTTTAGAGTTCGTGATCAATTAGTTCTTAATTAAGGGTTTTATTCAGGAGTTTTTAAAACAAAAATAATGGCAGGAAAAGACGTAGCAACGATGAAAATTTCGCCAAAGGTTTGGCGGAACGGTGAGTTTATAGATTGGGACGATGCTCGGATTCACGTGATGTCGCACGTTGTGAATTACGGATCAAGTGTGTTTGAAGGCATCCGCTGTTATAACACGGAGAAAGGTTCTGCCGTATTCCGTCTGCGCGAGCACATCCAGCGCTTGATGAATTCCGCAAAGATCTACCGCATGGACCCCGCGTTCGACCGCGACCAGATCGTCGATGCCACCCTTGAGCTCATCCGCCAAAGCGACCTTGACGAATGCTACATCCGACCGGTCATCATCCGGGGTCTTGACGAAGATAAGCCATCGTTTGGAGTCAATCCGTTCGGCAGCCCGATCGACACATACATCGCGACATGGCAGTGGGGCAAGTATCTCGGCGAAGAAGCCCTCGAAACAGGTATTGATGTCTGCGTCTCAAGCTGGACTCGCATCACATCCAACGCAATGCCGTCGATGGCAAAAGCCGGCGCGAATTACATGAATTCGCAGCTTATCAAAATGGAAGCGATACTCGGCGGATTTTCCGAAGGGATCGCGCTCGACGATCGCGGAATGGTTTCCGAAGGCTCGGGCGAAAACATATTTCTCGTGAACAACGGTAAGCTGATCACGCCGCCGCTCGGCGCGTCGATCCTGCCAGGTATCACACGTGATTCGGTTCTCCAGATCGCCCGCGAGCTCGGCATGGAGATCGTCGAAGCTCAGGTCCAGCGTGCAGCACTATATCTCGCCGACGAAGTTTTCTTCACCGGAACCGCGGCAGAGATCACGCCGATACGCTCCATCGACCGCATCACGGTCGGAGCGGGCAAACGCGGACCGGTCACAACCAAACTGCAGGAAGAATTTTTCAACGTCATCCTTGCGAGGCGTCCGGCACCGTTCGGAGCAAACTGGCTGACGTTCGTAAACGACACCGGCGAAAAAAAAACGGCCGCGCACGTGAATTAGCGGCTGAAAAGAATATTTGATCAAAAGGCGGCCTTGGCGGCCTTTTTTTTGGATTAGTTCAGGTGTCAAGGGGTTTGCGAGACGGGTTATTCTTTTTTTTGCGGCTCACGGCGCTATCGTCGTCGAACCCGGAACAAAGGATACGGGATTTTCACCCTGACGAATGTGATAAAACTTTCCTGCGGCGAGATCCGTGATGATCTCCGCCTGACTGCCGGGCCAGTGTATCGTAAGTTCATCAATCTTCTCCGCACTGCCGAGTCCGAAATGAATTCGGAAGTCGCTGACGGACAGATAGCTCTGGGCTCCCATGACCTCACGCTGGAGAAGTCTATCGCCGATCCGAGCGGTGACGCGTGCCCCGATCGCGTTTCGATTTGAGGTTTTTCCTTCAAGCCAAAGCATAACGAAATTGCCGCGCGGGTCCGTCCGGTTGAAAGCCAACTGAGCAGTACCGCCATTGTTTGTTATTAGGAAGTCGAGAGCGCCGTCACCGTTAAGGTCACCCGTGGCCAGACCGCGGCTTACTTGCACATCTTTCAGCGCCGATCCGGCCGCGTCGCTAACATCCGCAAACTTTCCGTTTCCTAAATTCAGGAACAATGTATTTTGCTGCTCGAATATTCCTAGGCCCGTATTGGTTTCGATGTTGTCCTCGATATGTCCGTTCGCAACCAGAAGATCTTCGAAGCCGTCATTATTCGCATCAAAAAAGTCGACGCCGAAACTCAAGCGCTGTCGCGACGTCTCACCTATTCCGACGGCGTCCGAAAGTTCGCGGAACAACAGCGGATCGGTCTGGCGGTACAGTGAAACCGGTTCTTCCTGAAAGTTAGTCACTGCGATATCGAGTCGGCCGTTCGCGTCGGTGTCGGACATATCCGCCCCCATCGATCCCTCCTCCTGACCCATCTCGCTGTATGCGACGCCGGCCGTCGGAGCCGCATCGCGAAACTTACCGGCGTCGTTTATCCAAAGCATGTTCGCGTCAGAATCGTTCGCGACGTAAATGTCCTGATCGCCGTCGGTATCGATATCTCCGATCGCGAGCGCGAGTCCGTTACCGGCAACCTGCGAGATGCCGACAGCCTCGCCGATCGATCTGAACTTACCCGTGCCGTCGTTTTGCCAGAGCTGGTCGGGAACGGCGGTGTAATAAAGCGGCGTCGAATAGATCAGCATTCGGTTACGATACACCTTGTGCGGATTCGACGTCGTGAAATCGACGTATCGAGCTACGTACAGATCAAGGTCGCCGTCTGAGTCGTAATCGAAGAACCCCGCACTGGTCGCCCATTTTCCATCTGACACGAGACCAGCTGAAGTTGTAATATCCACGAACCCCGTGCCCGTGTTTTTGAGGAGCCGATTGTCGCCTTCAAAGGTCGTCAAAAAGACATCCGTCCAACCATCGTTATCGATGTCGCCGACCGCCACGCCTTGTCCGTATCCATGCGACCTCAGTTTCCACTCGTCGGTCTTGTCGGCGAACGTGCCCTCGCCATTGTTTATATAAAGCTTATTCTCCGCGCCGGGTGGACGAGAGTCGGCGCCGAGAGCTCCGCTGTTCACCAATATGATATCGGGCGCACCATCGCGGTTAAGATCGGTGACGGCGACACCGCTGCCCATGATCTCGGGCAGCCATTTTGTCTCAGTGCGGGTCGGAACGTGTGCAAAGGAAATGCCCGCCTCTTTCGTCGCGTCGACGAAGTCTAATCTCTGACCGTCATCCGCGGACGGCGGCGAGGACTGATCGGGTGTGCAGGCGATCAGGAACGAAAGTACGAATGTCAGTAACAAATGTCGGGACAATCTCATTTTTGTTGTTGAAGGCTTCGGGCGGCTTCCAAAGCTTTGTTTGCCTCGGCGTCATTACCAAGCGCCTTTTGGGATTCGAAAATATACTGGTATAAAACGGATTTCTGCGGACCGTCCGCGCCTGGCATCATTTCATTCGCCAGAGCTATAACCTCAGGATAATTCTTGTTTTTCCAGGCTGCTTCAAGCTGATAGATTTGACCCACGCGGCGGCTTGCAGCAAAGGTCGACGCGGCGGAAATTTCGTATTGCTCGCTGGCTTTTGCACGATGCATTTTCGAAAGTTCTTCGTTGCCCGCCTGTGAATATGCTCGGCTGAGGGCGTTGTGCGCTGCAGAACTGTTTGGGTTGATCTCGACGGCCTGTTTCAGGATCTCAATAGCACGTGGAATGTTCTTCTCCCGCAGATAGATCAATCCCCGGAGTGTTATCTCGTCAACCTTTTTTCCAGATACGATCCCTTCCCAAACACTGTCCAGATGCTCCGCCGCTTTTTCCGGCTGGTCCAGATGGAAATATGCAAATGCGAGCATGCCGCGCCTCCCGACACTTCCCGGCTCCGCTTCCGCCAATGGTTCAAGCACAACCGCCATGTCACGATATTTTCCGAGCTTGCCATATGACTGAGCAAGCAAGAGTTTCTCGTCAGCGGTAAGCTGCTCAAACGGAATTGCGGAAAGGTCCCGTTCAATTTCTGTCCAGTTGCCGCGGAGCATTAGCGCCTGGCGGTACGTCTGCTTCGTTTCGTTCGCATGTGGGTACCTGGCATTGATCGTCCGCAGGATCTCGAAGTCATCAGTCGGGAGCGTGCCGGTCGCGTCCATCGATGTTTTGATCCGCCGCAAATTCTCCAACGCAGCGGAATCCGCCCGCAGCCTCGCCGAATCTCCACCCGCATCATTCGTGCAGGCGGTAAAAAGGGCGAAACATAAAAGGATGGGAAATACGGCGCCGGCGCGCATTGAAGAAGCGAACATTGTCATAAAAGTAACCAATTCAAGTCCGTGTTTCAACGGACAACATCCAATTCGAAACGGAAATCTCTTTTTCCTCTTTTACGGATAGTCGTTTGAGTCCGCGTCTGGACGCCAATTTGCGTGGGTAAATCAAAAAAACGACAATCGTCCTTATGGTGTCTTTCCCAACACGTTACATTCTTGAAGTCACGGTCTTTGTCTGCGGAGCTCTCGTAATGATCTACGAGATCATCGGCTCGCGAATCGTATCGCCGTTCATCGGAACCTCCACATATGTGTGGACGAGCTTGATAGGCGTGATCCTCGGAAGCCTGAGTCTCGGTTACTGGCTCGGCGGACGGTTGGCCGATAAGAGGCCGGACGTAAAGGTCCTCGCTATCGCAATTTTTCTCGCGGGCGGTGCGGTGTCAATTACTATCCTCATCAAAGACGTGATCCTCGCGGCGGTCGCCGCCGCACCGACCGGTCTGGAGATCAAATCTGTTCTAGCCGCGCTTTTGTTATTCGCTCCAGCAAGTGTCGCCCTTGGTTTTGTCACGCCGTATGCGATCCGTTTGAAAATGCGATCGGTAGTCGATTCGGGCAACACTGTCGGCCGACTGTACGCCCTCTCAACGATCGGCAGTATCGGCGGAACATTCGCAGCCGGGTTTTTTCTGATCCCTTTTGTCGGCAGTAATCGCACACTTTATCTGATCGCCGGGAGCTTGATCGCACTGTCTTTGCTGCTTGCGCCCTTTGCATTTAGCCGCACGGGCTTCGGGGTACTCGCGGTTTTCGTGCTCGGAATCTCAGGCAGCGAACTCACGGCATACTACCAGCTCCGTGCGAAAGGCATGCGCGACATCGATACGGAATACAGCCGCGTTCAAATCTTTCGCGGGACAGAAGCGAAGACTGGCCGCCCGATCCGTGCAATGGCGACCGATCCTTTTTTCGTCCAGTCGATAATCTATCTCGACGGCGAAGAT
>JBBKXD010000244.1:0-6084 GCA_037969295.1 Pyrinomonadaceae bacterium
CTTAACTTCCTTGGTGAAGTGCCGCTCGGTATGGAAGTTCGGGAGGGCGGCGATACCGGAGTTCCAGTAGTCGTATCATTCCCCGACTCGCCTCAGTCAGCCGCCTTCCGCCACGTCGCCGAAGAAGTCGCGCGACAGGTCTCGATCGAAGCGATGAAACCCGAGCTCGTCATTTTGCAGCGGGCGAAGTAAGGAATGTTTGCACGCATAAAGGAAGACGCCGGACGGGGGCTCACGGAGTTCACCGACCGTGATCATTCGGGACAAACCTACTACTGGATTATCTCCCTAGGATTAGCGGTAAACGCGCTGTCCTGGCTGACGGCGATAATTACTCCCGACGCGATTGCTGAATGGGTTGGATTTGTCGCGGACATCTCCGATCGAGTAAAGACCTACCTCTTGGCGATACCGTTTTGGTCGACGTTCTTCGCAGTTTATGCTGCCCTGCGCACTCGCACCTATACCAATCCAACAGCGGCTCTTGGCAACGATGATGTGTTTGCGTCGTATCGAGACACCGAACGAGGCGACTACATTCGGAACCGTGTTCTTATCTCGCTTGCCGCTGCAGCCGTGAATGTAATACTCCTTGTCTTTGTCGTTTTAACTCTTCGGTGAGTCTCTGACATGAAACTAGCGATCGCCAGTTAGATCTCAATCTAGGCAATAAAACCGGAGTTGGTCATTATGTCGCGCGGTCGGTAAGGAGCCAGGTTGGATGGCCGCGCCTACTTATTCAACGCTAACAACCATATATCTCCCGCGGTTCGCCGTTTTGAATAGATGAGTTTACGACCATTGCCTGAGATCTGTGGATTTTCGAGAAAAAGTCCAGACTCGGGAAAGTCTGTAACTTTTTCGGGATCGGCTTTACGCCACGCCTGGGCCGGGCCGGGTACCCGGTAAATGTTCTTATGATCCAACTGGAAATAAAGCCATTTTCCGGAAGGCGAAAACACGGGATGGAAATCCTGTCGCAAAGTCGCGACCACACTGATCGATTCTCCGCCATCTATAGGCACAGCCTTGATGTCTATGTTGCCGGTCGCGATGCTCATAAACGCGACCCACTTCCCATCTGGCGAAGGGACGCCTTTCGCATAAACACCTTCCTCATTCGTTAGCTGCTTCCCTGTTTTCGACAACAGATCGTACGTATAAAGTTGACCGTCTTTCAACGAAAAATAGGTGAATGACCTGCCATCCGGCAACCAGCCGACAAATCCGGCATTCTCGAGTACCAGTCGCGGATTTGCTCCGTCGGCTTCCATGAACCACAAATCGTCGGGCGCATCGGGTTGATCAGGCGGACGGCGATTAAAAGCAATTGTCTTGCCGTCCGGGGAGACTTCTGGAAAGCTATCGTCGAACGCCGAATCCGAGGTCAACTGCACGGACGGCGATGCCTCATCGACCTTCCATATAAATGAACTCGCGCCGCGATGCGAATCAAATACCGCCGTTTCCGAGCTCGCGGGTGTGCTGAAAAAATAGATAAGATCACTCCCGCTCGGAGCTCCGGCGGAACGACGATATTCGGCTTCGGTATCAACGGTGATCTACCGCTGGAGAGCGCATATGTAAGATAGGTATTCGCAAGGCGGGACCAAAACTGCGTTGGGCACGTTGATGAATGCAGCAAACCCGGGAACCTTGTGCTTTCATCTGAATATGCGGTAATATCGAAATTAATGTAAGGATTCGCTGTAAAGGCGAATCCAAATTTTTGCAGGAGGCCTACAATACGATGTCAGCAGTTGCAACCCCAACCGTGGAATTGACGGTGACCGAGAACGCCGCCAAAGAGATCAAGACCTTTTTCGCTGGTGAGGAAGACCTCCCGGAAACTTCCGGACTTCGCGTACGCGTCGTTCCGGGCGGCTGTTCAGGTTTTCAATACAGCCTTAACATCGAGGAAGAATCGAAATCAGGCGATTTCATAGTTGAGAAACACGGCATCAAGCTATTTGTCGATATGTTCTCGGCCCAGTACCTGAACGGGATCACGGTCGATTACACATCAAACATGATGGGTTCGGGTTTCACCTTTGAAAACCCGAATGCGACTGGCGGATGTGGATGTGGAACGTCGTTCTCAGCTTAAACCAAAAGGTAGTTCAGTTTTTCGCCCGGGATGTTCCCGGGCTTTTCTTTTTCTGGAGACGGTCTTTCATTGCAACTTTCTCTTCGCATACGGAAAGACAACTGAAGGCAATAGGCAGGAAGGGAGCAGCGGGGTTTTCTAAGACGGTGAATTAGAAAGCCCCGATGTTTACTGGAGATTAATAGCTCTGTTGCTTCTAATAGGAAATAGCATTTGCCAGCCACTGGGTCGGGATGTTACCCTCATTTTTAGCTGAAATCCGAACATGCGGCCCCGGCCGCAACTCGATTCGGATTTGGGAACTACAAAAAGTAGTTCGGGCAACAACAAGCAAAAAGAAAATAAGAACAAGCTCGGGTCCGGATTTGGAATAACCAAATCCCAATCTTCACTTTGCTTTCTGTTCACGCGGCTTAGTTGCCTCGGCCTCGCCCTGCTAAGAAAACAATTCAGGAGTATACGTTTTGAAAAATTTGAAGAAGATTTTATATCTGTCGTTCTGTGCCATGTTTATTAGCTTTGTTTTCGTATCGACCGGTGCTGCCCAGGAACGGCAGCGGATCGTTAAGACAATTTCCAGCCGGCCTACGAACGAACCTCCGACCGCTGCACTCACGACAGATAAAACCAAATCTTTAGCTTCTTCAATACCCTCAAACGCTCCGACAACTCGCCCAGCTCTGATAAACACGCTTGTCGTCCCTCCTGTTGAAAACAAACAGCCATTGGTTAAAAAGACGGTGTCGTCGCTCGCTATGAACGCTGCGGCTGCTTCGCTGGCCGCAGGACGTCATGTTTATAACGGATCGATTTCGTCCTCGATCATGTACGGGATCGAATCGCGACTAGGTATTCCCTATCGCTACGGTTCATCCGGCCCGAACCGCTATGACTGTTCAGGGTTTGTATGGAGCGTCTTCAACGAGGCGGGTATCAATTTCACCCGACAGAGTGCCCGCGGCTTATGGTTGATGTCTGAGCCGGTCACAGGCGATGAGAGATTTAAGTTCGGAACGTTGGTTTTTCTGAACGGCCTCGGTCACATGGGGATAGTTGCTGATGAACATGGTTTCTACCATGCGTCGTCGAGCAAGGGCGTAACTTATTCGAGCTTTGAGGGATATTGGGGAAGGCGAATCGTGGGCTTTAGGCGTCTACCGACAGCGGCCGAACAGAGTGTAATTACCGCCGATCAGGAGCAATAGAGCGATATCAGCGAAAACCGTGAGTCCCGATGGTCTTTTGAGATCATTCGGGACTTTTTTTGTAACAAGCAGCCTAGCCAATGAAGCCCGGCCGCGAAACGGCGTCTGCACATTCGTACACAGTGGCTATCTTGTCTATCGCGACATAGGCAGACTTTTCATCTTCGTCGCGTAGAAATAGAACGCCGTCCCTTACTTCTACAACCTCGCCGCGGAGGATCGCTCCGGAACCACAGCTTACATCGATCTTGGTACCCGATAATCTTCTAATTAGTTCTTCCATCAATCCCCTCAACCTCCAGGATTTTTTTTTCGACCCTCGTCACCTCGTTCGTCTATCTTAACGATTTTTCCTGATGCCTGTCATTGCGCGCCCGACGCTTACTGCGCAGTCAAAACGACTGACAGTGCGCCGTCGGAGGCGACCCGTAACTAGCGGTCGAAAACGTAAAAAAGCGCCGATCGGGACATTTTTTTCTTCACTTCCGGTCAGCCTGACCGAAATGCCGGTCATTCTGAAAAAATAGTGTTGACACTGTATGGGCGTTGTTTTATCTTGTTTAACGGACACCTTTGTCCACCTCACGCCCCCCAGCTTCAATTCAGACATCTTTTCCTCTGACTTTCAATCCGCACCGGAGTTACCTACATGAAAAAATTAACAGTTCTTTCCCTGGCTTTTGCTGTCGCCCTCATGGCAGCGGGAACTTTTCTCCCTATCAAGACCTCGGGTCAGAAATCGAAGTTTCACCGCTCTAACCAAGCGATACCGAACCAGTACATAGTTGTTCTTAACGAGGACTTCGTCGGTCGTACAGCCGTAGGCGTAGAGGTCGAAGCAGAAGCTCAGTTCCTTTCCTCGCTATACGGTGGCAAGGTCCGGGACGTCTACGCGACCGCTGTAAAGGGTTATTCGGTCAGCATGTCGGCGTACGAAGCGGAAGAATTGAGCCAAAGCGAGCGCGTTGAGTTTGTCGAGGAGGACTCCATCATTTCTGTCGCTTCTACGCAACCGAACGCAGGCTGGAACTTGGATCGCATCGATCAGCGTAACCTGCCGATGGACACGAATTACACATATACCGGCACCGGCGCAGGAGCTCACGTCTACATTATCGACACAGGCGTCCGAACGACCCATCAGGAATTCGGAGGTCGTGCGAACGTCGTATTCGACGTAGTAAATGACGGTCAGTTGGATTGCAACGGTCATGGTACCCACGTCGCTGGCATCGTCGGCGGTGCCACCTACGGTGCTGCAAAAAATGTTTCGATCCATTCGGCTCGCGTACTTGGTTGTGATGGCAATGGCCAGCTCTCAGATCTCGTAGCTGCCGTCGACTGGATAACGGCTCACAGAATCAATCCCGCCGTCGTTAATATCAGTATTACGGCCGCCGGTTCCGTACCGAGTTTGGAAACTGCTATAACTAACTCCTTCAATTCTGGAATTTTGTATACCGTTGCGTCAGGAAACACTGCCGGTGATGCGTGCAACTACTCGCCGGCACGAACACCTAGCGCCCTGACTGTTGCCGCAACCGCTCAAATCGATGACCGGGCTTTGTTTTCCAATACTGGAACCTGCGTAGATCTCTTTGCTCCGGGCTACGAGATAGTTTCGGCCGGCATTGCAAGTGACACAGCAAACCGCCAATTGAGTGGAACGTCAATGGCGGCCCCGCTCGTCGCTGGGGTTGCAGCTATTTATCGTGCGGCAAATCCGTCCGCGAGCGCGTCCGCCGTAAGTCAGACGTTACTGAGTGCTTCGACGAGCGGACTGGTCACTAACGCCGGCCCCGGTACGCCAAACAGGCTCCTGTACTCGTGGCTCAGCGGTGCACCCTCTCCAACGCCGACTCCGACTCCAACTCCCACGGCAACACCCACGCCAACTCCTACACCGACTCCGTCTCCAGCGCCAAGTGCGGGCCGGCTCACCATCAAAAAGCGTGTGCTAACGACCAGCGGCGGCACATCGTCCACGACCTCATTCCCGTATGCTGCGGTTAACATACCGACGCCGAGCTTTTCACTGCTCAACAATCAGGAATTCACTGATCCTGACGTACCGGAAAATGGACAGACGATCGTGGTAACCGAGAACGAAGTACAGGGATGGCGTCTCTTATCAGTGGAATGCGTTGAGGTCGCCGGCAGCACACCCAATATACCGAACACAACCGTAGATCTCGCAAACCATCGTGCAAGCATTCGGGTAGAGAGCGGAGAATCGGTAACCTGTACCTTTACCAGCGAGCCACTTGCCCCGACGGCGGGCGAAGCCACGGTAGAAGGTCGAATCGCCGATTGGCGAGGAAGAGCTGTGCGCGGCGTTACCCTTTCCCTATACGACGCCACTACGGGTGAAACAGCTTTTACCAGAACAAACAACTTTGGCTATTACACGTTCTCGAGGCTAGAAGTCCCGCACTATTACGTGCTGACTGCCTTCGACACATCACGTTATGCTATTTCCAACAATGTCCGCTCGTTTACTCTCCACGACAATATTGCTGGGGTAAACTTCGTTGCGGAATTGATCGATCGTTAGACGAAGGTTCCGCAATCGCGGTACCATTTGGCGGGCTTGAACTTGAAGTTCAGCCCGCCTTTTTTTGCGCCTGGAAATGCTGGTCTCTGCTGACCGCAAATTTCCGAAACCTATGGCGTCCTTAAGGTTAAAGTTAGTGGATCTTTAAGTTGTGAGCCAGATTTCACCCGCCTGCTTTTCTGGAATTGTTATCAATTCGTGCTATATTGGTACCATAC
>JBBKXD010000245.1:0-6161 GCA_037969295.1 Pyrinomonadaceae bacterium
GCGACGAAGTACTACAAGCAGGCAGTGGTTGGCCTGATCGAGCATACAAAAAAGAATTCGGTTTCACCCGACGGATTCTACCTGCTCGGGAATGCTTACTTCGCCGACAACCAGCGCGAAAAAGCAATTGAGGCTTATGAGAAATGCCTCGCATTGAGCCCTCGGTTCGGAAAGGCTCGATACAACATCGCAATTATCCAGCTTCGCCAGAAGAACAAGACAGCGGCGCTGGAACAATATAATCGCTTGCGTGAGCTTGATCCGGAGCTTGCCGGAAAGCTTAAGGTGGAGATCGACAAGTCCTGACCGTTTCCCTTTACAGTGTCAAGAAGAACCGCGGAACACCTTCCGGCGGTTCTTTTTCTTTTTAGAGGTGAATGCTAGCGGTGTGATCTTCTGGATTTAAGCTCCGGGGCGAGGGAGGCCGTGCTGACGTTAACACTTTGGATCTTGAGAACTACGCGAATTGGATCGGATGAGCGTTGATCCAGATTCGCGGGAACGAACGGGGCAAAGGCCGGATCCGAGCCCAAGGCTTTTTGAAGTTCCTCGACCGCTTTTCGATCGTGGGAGGGTTCAACGACTTCGGCTATTCGGGCAAGTCCGTTGCTGAAGACATCCGCAACGACCACTACTTCATCGTCATGCATCTCGCCGCGTACGAGAGATCTTGTCAACGCAACGAGTGCTCCGCGTGGATTAACGCTTGGCGACTCGCCGGAGACCGCGAAGCGGCCTCGAACGTATTCATCCGGCGATATGTCAGGGTTGCTTGCAAGGAACACGGGAGCTTTCAGTTGGCTGCCGGAACTCTCACGAGCCGAGAGCGGAACCGGCGAAGACGACAGCGTTAGTGACAGCAGGGTAAAGCCGATCACCAGAGTGGCAATTGCTCCGGTGGCCGAGGGCATTAGCCAAGTATCCGTCCATCGGCGTCGCCGTTCGATCAGGCGAAACGATGGATGTCCGGTTGAAAGAGCGAGCTGAGCACCGACCGATGCGCGAATAGCGTTGATCAGATCTCCGGGAGTTGAATGACGCGGGATCGATCTTAGCCCAAGCGATAATTCTTCAAACTCAGAAAGTTTTTGACGACAGAGAGGGCACTCGGGCAGATGCTCGTCGATACTCGAGCGCTCGTCCGTGTTCAAACTTCCGTCGAAATACAGCGGCAGATCGAATTGTAGCTCCTCACATTTATTCATAATCTCTGCTTTGAGCGAATAACTCACTGACCCCGGCTGTTTCCTGCTCGCAGAAAACAACGCGTTAATGTTCTTCCATCTTGCGGATATGCCTGACGACGTTGTTGCCGGTCTTGTCAAAAGCCGCCGCCGTCCGCATTTCGCGTTGTGAATGAACGTCACCCGTCCTCTTCGACCTCGTTTGGCACCGATAGTTTCGTCTTCAAAGATAAAACCGGGGCGAGTCAATCATTCGTTCAATTTTCAAAAATCACTCAGTTTCTTTCGCAGCAGCTCACGACCCCTTGCGAGACGGGACTTGACCGTTCCGATATTGATGTTCAGGGTCCTTGCTGTTTCTTCATAACCTAGGCCCTCGATATCGCAAAGAACTATGGTTTCGCGAAAGATCTCCGGCAGGGCGGTAAGAGCCTTCATTAGCCGCGCGCGACGTTCCAGTCTCAGCACAACCTGTTCCGGGCTCTCGCCATCATCCGCGATCGTATCTCCGATGGTTGCCGTCCCGTCGCCGATCGGCTTGTCCAGCGAGACCGTTTCGCTTCGCTTCCGCCGCTTCCACCATCGAAACCGATTTCGAGAATGGTTCAGGGCAATACGAAACAACCAGGTTTTCAATTCGGCTTCACCGCGGAATGACTTGATGGACTTCAACGCACTCAAGAATGTTTCCTGAGTCAAATCGCGTGCTTCCTCAGCATCTTCCGTCATTCGGTAAAGCAGCGAGTAGATACCGCCTGAGTAACGAGTTATCAAAGTATCAAATGCTTCGCCATCGCCGTTCCGAAGGCGATCGATAAAATCCGAATCGGTCGCCGCAAACGCAGAGGAAACACCGACCGCCACGGCGACCTTTCCCACGTCTTCCTCGTCAAAAGCTATTGACTTCCCGAAGATCATCTCGTGCGCTTGCCTTTCTCCGGTGCGGAGAGAACTAACATTTCACGGTTCGCCGCTTGAGCGAACGATTACTTAGACACCACGTTCCAAGGAATGTTCCCGTCGCGCGGCAAAAAACCTCTCTAACTTTAAGGCTTTGATATTTTAGGTTCACAAGGTTCTTCATATTTGCCCTCAATCCGTATTTAAGCTACATTAGCTCTTTTGGAAAAGGGCCGTTTTCCTGGATTATACAACGGCTAACTATCAGGAACTTGCAATATTTACGATGGCACGGAAAAAGAGACGCGTCGAACCAGTAGCGGTTCCGACGAACGAACCAAAGGATAAACCCCGGTATCAAGATCCATTTCAACAGCGAATCGGCGGCAAGATCGAGGACGCGGGAAAGATCTTCGAGGGTCAGGGAAGGAATATTCTCTACGGCCTCGCAGCTCTCGCTGTTCTCGGCATAATAGTTTGGATCATCTACGCATGGAGCGGCCGATCCAACGCTACGGCCCAGACGGCGCTAGGCAAAGCGATCGAGATTTCGCAGACACGCGTGACTGACCAACCGGTTCCTGCAGGCTCGACGGAGAAGACCTTTAAGACCGAGAAGGAGCGCGCCGAGGCTGCGGTAGGGGAATTCGAAAAGGTCGCGGAAAAGTTCGGCGGCGAAGTTGGCGAGAAAGCAAAATACTTTGCTGCCGCAAATCGCCTTGGGTTTGACCGGGCAGCCGCAATCACGTCTTTTGAGGAATTGTCGACATCGAGTGGTGAAGTCGGAAAGCTTTCTAAATTCGCGCTCGCCCAAACGAGGGCTGACGACGGAAGGATCGACGATGCGATCGCGATTTATCAAGAATTGTCTGGAATGTCCGATCCCATAATCTCGAAGGAGACTGTCAATTTCGAGTTAGCGACGTTGTACGAAAAGCAGGGGAAAAATGCGGAAGCGGTCGATCTCCTTTTCAATCTCGTGAAAGCCGCGAGCGAAGTTAAAGATCCGGACGGGAAGGCTGTCCCACTTTCCCCGGCGGCCCAAAACGCAAAGGATAAACTTCGCGAACTTGATCCCGAGAAGGCGAAGGAAATTCAGGAGCCGGCGCCGGAACCGCCACTCGGCGGAATACCGTTCGGGCAATAGATCAGGGTTCGAAATATGGCCGTGGTTCAAGAGGTAGTTTTCTCTTTCGAACACCGGCCTTTTTAGATTTGCATTATCATTGATTGTTTCTTGGAATGTAGAGCAAGATGCCGTCTCGCTCGGAGAATTACCACCGCTAGGATGTTTGAGAGAGGTTCGCGCCACAAGAAGAGGAATTTAGTATTCGTCCGATCTCTGGCCGGTGGATATCTCTCAGCATCATTCGTCATTTCCTTTTTCTCGGCACTGGTGGCTTACCTTGGATATCTCGACTTCGGAATTTCGCTCCTCTTTATCGCCTGGATAGTGATTCCACTCCTGTGGATCGGCGATAAGCTCACTTTTGACGGGAAGCGAATTCGACGAACGGGCCTTATGCCTTACCTGTTGGCTCGCGCCACTGGAACTCGCGACCGGCTGAAAATCTCGGACATCGAGCAGGTTGAAACCGTCGCATTTCCCGGGATCAAACGCGGCCGAAATATCTATTTCACATACCGGACGACGGTACGAGGCAAGAACGTAAGATTCTCGTTCTCGTCGCGGCACCGCGGCTTTGGAGAGATCATCAGAAGTCTGCTGCCCCGCATCGACGAGGACTGTCTTGATAACCCGTCCATTGATCTTCGAGATTATTTTGCCGATAAGCGGGACGCGGGTCAGCGGGCGAAGGAATCAGATATTCCATCGAGCGATGTTTTAGACAGTTCGTTTCGTGACATACATCTGAATTCATCTGTTGTGCGACCGCCTTCGGATGATGAAAATGATCTTGACAAAGCAGATCAGCTCCGCCGACTCGCGAACGAACTACGCATCTCCGGACTTTTACTTCAGGCGTTAGAGGCGTTCAGGCGGGCGGCGATCCTAAGGCCTCGTGACGCAAAACTCCTTTTTGAATTTGCGGAATGTATCAGATCTGTGGCGGGTTCTGAAAGCGACCAAAAGTTGGAGCGTCGATCAAGGGCCATGATGCGGCTTGCAGAACGCTATGCCGGCGATGACGATCGGCTACTTTCGAGGATAGGTGAATCCTATTTTCAAATCGGTGAATGGCGGCGTGCCGGCATCGTATTCAAACGCGTCGTAGGTGCTGTCGGTAAAAATTTTCGCACACTCCGCGGCCAGGCCGAGCTTGCGTTGCGCGAGGGGAAGATCGCACACGTGATTCATAACTTCTCGGCAGCCGAGCAGGTGGCGGCGACAAATTCGCTGCGGCGTTGGACCAAAACGGAGGTCGATTATTTCTCGCACCTGAACGAGGACGAGGAATACATGGAGCTTGAGATCAGCCGCGTGAATCTGCTCGACACGCTGGATCGCACCAAGCGATCCAGCTTTCGCCTAAATACGGTTGGCTTCGTGGCGATCGCCTTCGGACTCGCTCTTGGCGACGATCTCGTGGCGAACATAGGTTGGGCGGTTTCGGGTGTAAGCCTCGCAATTTGGACCGTTACGATCTTGTTGACGCGAATGCTGTCGCCCCGTATTCCGTTCGAGCTGATGGAGACGGAGGACTAAAGAAAGTGAAAAGGTGGAAAAGTGAAAAAGTGAAAAGGTGAAAAAGTGAAAAAGTGAAAAGGTGAAAGAGTGAAAACTTGAGAGAGTGAGCGAGTGAGAAAATGAGAAACGCGGAAGAATGAGTCCCATCTTCCGCCTTTTCACTTTTTCACCTTTTCACTTTTTATTGCTAGCTTTTTTTGCCGTCGGAGCCTTTATCTTGGCCTGCTTCACGGGTGGGTTGAGCATTTCAGACCACCGATAGTTGGGTGTCTCAAAGCCCTCTTCTAATTCCTTGAGGATAAAGTCCGTCATGTGATCGACGATCCATCGGTGATTATATTCGCCGACAGATGCGATCTCCGCATCCGGAGCCGGATTCATAAAGTCGATCGCATATGGAATTCCGTCCTTGATCGTGAACTCGACCGTATTAAGATCGTAGCCGAGAGCTTTACAGATCGTGATCACATCACGCTCAACGCGCTCGTGCAGTTCGGGAGTCAAGTAATTTTCGACGTTCACATATTGCATCCCGCTCAAATACGGCTTCGACGGATCGTACGGCATGATGAGAACTTTCTCTTTTCCGACGCAATAACAGCGGACGAACTGGTCGTACTCGATGCCTTCCTGCAGAGTCATACAAAGCGTGCCCGACTGGTTGTATTCCGACCACAGCTCTTCCAGCGAATGGATCTTTGAAACGTTCTTCCAACCGCCTCCGTCATGTGGTTTCAAGAAGGCGGGGAAGCCAACGTAGTTGACGATGCCTTCCCAATCGATCGGAAATTCGAGATTACGAAGAGACTCACTCGTAATGTCTTTTATGTAACCGTGCTGGGGAAGCAAAACGGTTTTCGGAATAGCCACACCGATCTTTGCCGCAAGCGAAAAGTTAAAGAACTTGTCGTCGGCCGACCACCAGAATGGATTGTTGATGACATACGTTCCCTCAAGCGCCATCCGCTTGAGCATGGCGCGATAATACGGAACCTCGTGCGAGATACGATCGATGATGACGTCGTACTTTTTCGATTCGTCGAGACGAATCCCGCCGACAGAGACCATCTCGGCGACAACTTCGCCGCCGCCTTTCTCATTAATACTGTTGATCAGCGACTCCGGAAACGTCACTTCGCGTCCCATTAAAATTCCAACTCGTTTCATTAATGCCTTCCTCTAGCTCCGTTAGCTAATGTCACTAGACCTTGTCGTTACCGGCGTCGATCTAAAATCCAAGATTTTAAATGATAATGGCGGCGCGGGCAAGGACACCAAATCGTTGCGTTGTATACCAGTAAAGTAGTAGGCTTGGATGTGCCGATCCTTCCTGGCGGCCCCAGCCTCGCATCCTAATTCAAACTTAGTCTTATAAAACCCCACATGTACGAACAATCTACCGCTTCAGCGGGAACTGCAAACGGTTC
>JBBKXD010000246.1:0-3961 GCA_037969295.1 Pyrinomonadaceae bacterium
TGAAGTCCGGCCATCTCGCGAACCGGAATATACGGCGGATTCGCGACAATTAGGTCGAACTTCTCGTTTGTGAGAGCCCTGAAGACATCCGATTCAAACAGCTTCAGTCGGACACCGACATCGTGTTTCTCGGCATTTCGATGTGCGATTTCCAAGGCGCCCTTTGAAATATCGAGGCCGATGGCCCGGACCCGTGCCAGTTTATGAAGTATCGAAACAGCAATGCAGCCAGAGCCGGTTCCGACATCGCAAATAAACTCGCCGGCGGAAGTGCGAAGGATCTCGAGAGCCCGCTCGACGACCAACTCGGTTTCGGGTCTCGGGATAAGAACGTCGGCCGTCACCTCGAATTCGAGCCCGTAGAATTCCTGCACACCGGAAATGTATTGGAAGGGCTCGTGCGAAGCACGCCGCCGCACGAATTCGTCAACGGTTCGAACCTCAGCCGGCGCCAGACTATATTCCGGGTGTGCGATCAAAAACATTCGGTTGCACCTCAGGGCAATGCCGACGAGTGACGACGCTTCGCGTCGGGAATCGATAATACCGCTAGCGCGAAGTATCGTCTCGGCATCGTTCAGCTTTTCGCCAATGGTCGGCATTATGGTTTGACGGCCCTGGTGGCGACGAATGCCGGCATGTAATGGTCGCTCGGGCGACCGGGGTCCTTCGAGCGGTCCTCGTAGAGACCGACGATGTGGAACCCCGCCGCGGTCTGTCCGCCGATCTGCTCTTCAAGCGAGTGGCTGAATTCGAGTGGCTCACCGCGTTCGATCTTCGCACAAAATTCCTGCTCGGTCAGAGACGTTTCATCTGAATAAGGCAGCGAGTGGCGGAGCGCAAGCTTGCCGTTTCTTCCGTCTTCAAGGTTGTCGAAGATAAATAGCTCCGGCTTGGTGAAGCCGACGAGTAGAACGCCGCCGACTCGCGACACGCGGAAGCATTCCTCCCAGATCGGCCGAAGCTCGGGCATAAAGAGATTAGAACAAGGGTGAAATATAAGATCGAACGACCCATCGGCGAATCTCGAGAGGTCTGCCGCGTTGCCTTTTTCAAGTCTTATTTGCAGACCGTCCCGCTCGGCGACAAAACGGTCCTGTTCGAGTTGTTTTGCCGAATTATCGAATGATGTAACGCTCGCACCGGCAGCGGCCAGTACGGGCGCCTGCTGGCCTCCGCCTGAGGCAAGGCACAACAGGTCCTTCCCTCCGATGTCGCCGAACCATTCGCGCGGCACCGGCTTGGTCTCAGTGAGCAAGACGCTCCAATCGCCCCGACGCGCCCGCTCGATCGTTTCGATATTGACCGGCCTCGTCCAATCGCTTAGCCCGTCGACCTCTCTGTCCCATGCAGCGCTGTTATGTTTGATAACATCGGTCATCGTGCGCCATCCCCCCGCCAAACAGCGGGTAATGTGAGGAAAATGATCTTCAGATCCAGCCACAGGGACCAATTCTCAATGTAGTAAAGGTCGGTCCGCACCATCTCATCGAACGTCAGGCGATTACGTCCAGATACCTGCCAGAGCCCCGTGATGCCCGGCTTCATGTCTAGCCGCTTGCGATGCCAGAGTTCATAGCCCTCGACCTCATACAATATCGGCGGACGGGGCCCGACGATGCTCATGTCGCCCTTGAGAACGTTAAAAAGTTGCGGCAGTTCGTCGAGGCTTGAACGGCGCAGCCATCGCCCCGTGCGTGTGACCCGATCGTCGTCTTTGACCTTTCCGAACACAGGCCTATTCTTGTCACCGGCATTTGCTTCCGCATCGCCGAGAATATTTTTCCGATAGGCCTCGCGGTGCGCTGTTTCGTCAGCATCGGCGTACATCGTCCGAAACTTGTAACAAAGAAATATACGCCCGTCCATTCCCACCCGCTCTTGTCTGAACATCGCCGGTCCGCGAGAGTCTCTTTTCACCATCAGTGAAATGACGACCAAAACGGGCGAGAGAATGATCACCGCGAAACCGGAGATCAAGATGTCCGATGCGCGCTTTAGGAAGCGCTGCAGATCGGACAACGGCTCGCGGAAAAGCCGCACCATCGGAAGGACTCCGATCTGCTCGACACTCGTTTTCTGCGGCAGAAGATCGAACAACGTCGGCGCAAAACGAAACTCGACACGCTGCCGGCGCCCGACCTGCATCATCGCGTCGAAGAGCCGTTCACTCGAAATAGTATTGTCCGTGATGATGACCTCCTGAATTTCGAGATCCCGAATAAGCCGCGCAAGATCGTCGAATCGCCCAATGACGCTGGCCTCCAGGTCGGAGTGTTCGCCGGTATCGGAACCGTCCGTTCGGATGACGCCTATCACTCGATAGCCAAGGTCGCGCCGATCATTCAGTTCGCGAACGGTTTGGACGGCTTCGGTATTAGTTCCGACGACAAGTGTCGGGATCAGATTGATCCCCCGGCCGCGAATCCTGCCTTGTGCAAATCGCAACGCGAGGCGTGAAATTAGAAACACCGACAGAGCGAGGCCAAAGTCGAGAAAAAATACGCCGCGGGAATAAGAAAAATCACGGAAGGCGTAACCGCCGCGGAATAGAAAGGCCCAGCCGGTGATGAGAAGCGAGCCGACGGCGACAGCCTTGAAGACTTTTACCGTTTCGCGTGTGTAAGAAAATGCACCTTGAAACTGATACGCCCGCTCGTATACCAACATCAAGATACGGACCGGCACGGCGAAATACAGAATACCCGCGTACGGAACGAATGCCGTTGACCATGCCCATCCAGTCGAGGAAAAAACTGACATCCCCTCTCTAAGGCTAAACGCGGCGAGAAAACAAACCGCGGTCAGCGCAGCGTCGATCGCAACAACGGCTCCTTTGACAAGAGGCATTACAAACCGCGGTACACGGTTCTCTGCTTTCAGTGCTGCGACATCATTTCGAACGGCGGTTTCGGTTCTCACGACTATTTCTTTTTAAGCGAATGCAGGGCGACTTGCAACTCTGTGCCCGCTTGGCGAACCCGCAGACTGCAATTCGTCTTTCGGTTATGACAACACAAATGCCGATGCGATATTCTTTCGTCGAGACGATGAAAGTCCTCATAACGTCACCCAGCCTGAACGAAAACGAGAACGTCAGCGGAATTTCGACGATGATCTCGAACATCATCGAACACGGCGGCTGCGAGTTTGCGCACTTTAAGGCGGGTCGGCGGGACGGAGAAAAGTTCGGCCTCAATTGGGCGGCGACCCAAGTAAAACTTCCTTTCGCTTTTCGTCGTGCCGTAGCGCATGCTGATCCGCAAATAATCCATCTTAATACTGCGTTTGAGCCGCGGGCGATAATCCGGGATCTGATCCTTGCCAAGTCTGCGGGAAAGCGGCCGATTGTACTTCAGGTTCATGGCGGCCGATACGTGATGGAGGATTTTCCGAACGCGGTTCTAAGATCGCTCGCGCGGAAACTACTCGGTACTGCGTCGCTCGTTGTCCTGCTTGGAGAGGCTGAGGCTGAACGGGTCTCTCAATTTTTTCCCGGATTGAAAACCGCGATACTTCCGAACGCTGTCGTCGCTAACGATTTTCCAGAAGCCGAGCGCGCGTGGGGCACAAAGAACATCATCTATCTCGGCCGTTTGCAGGAAGCCAAAGGTTTGAGCGAGATGGTCGAAGCGTCGAGGCTGCTTGCGGCTCAGGGATTCAAATTCAAATTTTCGTGTTTTGGAACGGGCCCCGACCAGCAGGAGTTTATTCGGCGGATGACGGCAGTCATGGGCGATGATTTTCACTTCGGAGGTGTGATATCCGGAGCGGAAAAAATTCGAGCTCTCAACGAGGCCGACATTTTCCTCATGCCGTCGCGTTACGAAGGCCTTTCGCTAGCCCTGCTCGAAGCCATGGCGGCCGGATGCGTTCCGATCGTCTCCAATCGAGGATCGATGCCGTCGGTCGTCGAAGACGGACGCAACGGCTTTCTCGTCGATCCCGGCGATATTACGCA
>JBBKXD010000247.1:0-3015 GCA_037969295.1 Pyrinomonadaceae bacterium
GGTCCGGTCGGCATCGTCTCGATCATCTCACAGATCGTTCGCGAGGCGGGGTTTGCAGGACTTGTTTCAGTTCTCGCCGTCATCAGCCTTAACCTCGGGGTTTTCAATTTGCTGCCGATTCCCTTGCTCGACGGGGGACAGATAATGGTGCTCGGGATCGACAAGGTCATGTCCTGGTTCGGACGTACGCTTTCGATGGCCTGGAAAGAGAGAATTCAACTTACCGGCTTGGCGGTGATACTGCTGCTGATAGTGTTCGTCACGTTTTTGGATGTTTCGAAGTTCTTTTAGCGTAGGTGTCATATAACAGGGATAAAGGGGATGTAAGGGATTTTGCGAGAATGCCATCCCCTTCATCCCCTTCATCCCCTTTATCCCTGTTAATATGTTTTTGGTAGGCAGATGAAACGAGTTTCAAGACCAGTCATGGTTCGCGACATTCAGATCGGCGGCGGAGCACCCGTCGTCGTGCAGTCGATGACCAAGACGGACACGACCGATGTCGACGGGACGCTTCGGCAGATCGAAGAGATGGTCGAAGCCGGATGTGAGATCGTCCGCATCGCGGTGCCCGATGACGATGCAGCGGCCGCGATGTACGAGATCCGCAAACGCACCGACGTCCCGATCGTCGCCGACATACATTTCCACTACAAGCTCGCACTAAAAGCTCTCGACGCCGGTATCGATAAGCTACGCATTAATCCCGGCAATATCGGATCGATCGATCGCGTCCGCGAGGTCGTTCGCGCCGCCGAAGCCCGAAAGGTACCCATCCGCATCGGTGTGAACGGCGGTTCACTCGAAAAGGACCTGCTGAAAAAATACGGAACGGCGACGCCCGAGGCGATGGTCGAATCCGGCATGCGGCACATACGCATTCTCGAAGATCTCGGCTTTAGCGACACCATCATTTCTCTGAAGGCGTCGGACGTCAATCGCATGGTCGCCGCTTATCGGTTGATGGCGGAGAAGGTGGATTATCCGCTGCATCTCGGTGTGACCGAAGCCGGAACGCCATTCGGAGGAACAATAAAGTCGGCTATTGGTCTGGGCGTTTTACTTCACGAAGGCGTCGGTGACACGATCCGCGTTTCGCTCGCCGCCGAACCGCACGAAGAAGTTCGTGTCGCGTGGGAAGTTCTGAAATCTCTCGAGCTTCGCAAACGCGGAGTGACCGTTGTCGCGTGCCCTACCTGCGGACGTTTGGACATCGATAACTTTGTCGAGATCGTGACCGAGGTCGAACGGCGGCTTGCTCACGTCGAAGAGCCTTTGCATCTATCGATCATGGGATGCGCCGTGAACGGGCCCGGCGAAGCGCATGATTCGCAACTCGGCATCACGTTCGGACGAAACGTTGGCATGATCTTCAAGGACGGAGTTCCGATGCGTCGCGTGTCCGGTGAAGATATCGTTGAAGAGTTTGTGAAGGAAGTAGAGATCTTGCGGAAAGAAGGTGCGTCGGCGAAGTCACTTGCGGATGTAAATCCACTTGTGCAGATCAAGTAGTTTAGCCACAGAGCACACAGAGGAAGTCTTCGTACATTTGTCACGAGCTGCGTTGAAAATCTTAATGCACCGCACGTAACGTCAGGACGCAAAAAAATCTCTCTGTGTGCTCTGTGGCAAATCTTCCTACGGGAACAAAACCGTAAACGGATACCACGGCAGGTTTCTCGTCACTCCAAAAATCAGCAGCAAAACAAGAAACACCCAGAGCGCGTTCGGATGGAGTAAGTTCATCGGGATTTGTCTGCCTCGCACCGCGAAGTAGACGAGCGACATAAATCCAAAGCCGATCAGCAGACCGAAGAAAGGCAACAGCGCGTTGTAATCGAGGGCCGCTAAAACGTCGCCGTGAAAGAGAGCATGAAATCCGCGCGTCAATCCGCAGCCCGGGCATGCGAATCCGGTCAGCGAGTAGAGCGGGCAACTCGGGAACAATCCTGCTGTCGTCGGATTGAAATAAGCAACACCAACCGCGCCTGCGGCCATCCCGCCGGCTCCCGCAGCAGCTAAGATTCTTTCGATTTTCTGCGAGCCCGAAATATCCAAAGGGGCTCTCGCTACTTCCTGCATATACTCAAGATTCTGTCGGCCTTGTCTGATTCTATCACTGCCTCGTCACCCCGCCATCGCGACAAAGAGGGAATCAGTCGCGACCTTTCGATTTATGTTGACGATTAAGTTTTCCTGAATCGTTTCGATCTCACTGAGCCAGTCGGCCAGCCTTGAGGAGGTTGTGGCCGCGGCGATCTCAGATAAGTCAGGCTTAATATCGAGATTCAGAACTTCCCTCTCGTCGCCTCCGTGTCGGAGCAGCCATACATCGTGCGTCAGAGTCTGGAGGATCCCGAGCTTCTCTTCGTATTCTTCCTTGTTCTTCGCGTCATTCATCTCTTCGGAAGCAGCAAGTAGCTCGCGTTTATTATCGCTAATGGCAGCCTTGAGAACGTTCAGCATCGCGCTTCGCTGAGTTCGAAACGAAGCCGGGACGATGTCCATTGCGCGACCGACACTACCACCCGAAACTCTTGCTGCGAGCTCCGCGTCCTCGGGTGTAAAACCACAAGTTTCGATCAAATGCGTTTCCAACTCATCGAAAGGGACGGGTGCGAAACGTATCGTCTGACAGCGCGAGCGGATCGTCGGAAGCAGAGTATCGGCACGCGAGGCGATGAGGATTAAGTGTGTTGTCGACGGCGGTTCTTCAAGAGTTTTCAGCAGCGCGTTCGATGCGGCGTCGTTCATCTTGTCGGCGTCGTCGACGATGAAGACTCTGGCGGAAGCTTCATAGGGTCGAAAGTGAGCTTCTCGATCGAGGGCGCGGACAGCTCCGATACGCAGGTTTCGTCGGAACGGCACGACCATGCCGACATCAGGATGCTGACTAAAGAATACGTAGTCCGACTCGTCGCCCTTCTCGAATGTCGGTATCGAAAATTCGCCGGCCCGTTTACAAGCGGCGCAGTGCCCGCACGCCTCTGACCGATCTACTGCTGTGCAGACCAG
>JBBKXD010000248.1:0-2666 GCA_037969295.1 Pyrinomonadaceae bacterium
GGCGTGATGCCGCAGACGCGCGAGCATTTCGACATCTGCCGTCTTCTTCATATCAGGAACGGCGTGATCGCGCTGACCAAGACTGACCTTGTCGATGACGAAACGCTCGAGCTTGCGAAGCTCGATGCCGCCGAACTTGTCGAAGGTTCATTCCTCGAAAACGCCCCGATCTGTCCCGTCAGTTCGCGAACCGGCGCTGGAATTGCCGAGCTAAAAGCTGCACTAATAAAAGCTGCAGATAAAGTTTCTCGCGAAAGTGACGTTTATGAACCGCGTCTCGCGGTAGATCGGAGCTTTTCTGTAAAAGGCTTTGGGGCGGTTGTGACAGGAACTCTCGCCTCGGGCGAGATCGCCGAGGGAAACGAGCTTGAGTTGATGCCGAGCCGACGCGCGGTACGGGTACGGGGACTTCAGACGCATGGAAAAGCGGTCAAGATTTCGCGAGCGGGACAACGGACGGCAGTAAATTTGGGCGGCATCGCTCACGATGAGATCGAGCGGGGAATGGTCCTCGCGACACCGGGAACTCTCGCCGTAACACAGGTCCTTGATGCCGAGGTCGAAGTTCTTGACGACGCGCCGCGTCCACTGAGAACGCGTCAGCGCGTCCGCGTTCATCTCGGCACGGCCGAAGTCCTCGCCCGTGTTTCGGTGCTGAACATACAGCAGGCGATCGAGCCCGGCTCTCGTGATCATGCTCAGTTTCGTCTTGAATCGCCGGTCGCTGCCGCACATGCCGACCGATTCATTATTCGAAGCTATTCTCCACAGCGGACGATCGCCGGCGGTCTTGTCCTCGATCCTCTGGCGCATAAACACAAACGGAGCGACATCGAGAATATAAATTCGACGCTTGTCTCTCTGGCGGAAGCGTTCGATGGCCGCGGTAATCTTGCCGAGATGTTCGTGCAGATGTCCGGCGAAAGAGGTTTGAAGATCGAGGATCTGCGATCTCGTACCGCCCTTCGAGCTGAAGTAATAAACGACCTGGTAAATCGTGCGGCCGCGGATGGAAACGTTATACACGCCGACGGCGTTCTGATTGACGGGAAAGTTTTCGAACGGCTTCAGAACGTTGCGTTTGAGGCCGTCGAAAAGCATCACGCCGCGGATAAGCTTTCACGCGGTCTGCCGAAGGAAGTTTTGCGTGAGCAGGTTTTCAAGCGCGCCGAACCCGAGATTTTTCGGGCTGTAACAGCATCTTTAGAGCGGGCCGGTAAGATCAGGGTGGAACAAGACGTTATAAAAGTGGCGTCGCACGAAACCCGGCTTTCGAAGGCCGAGCAGGAAGTACGCGATCGATTGAAAAGCATATACAAGAACGCCGGTCTCGAAGCCCCAAAGCTCGACGACGCGTTATTGCAGGCGGTCAGCGGCGGCAGCATCGACCAAACAGCCGCGCGAAAGATCTTTCAACTGCTCGTAAATGGCGCCGAACTGGTTGCCGTAACAAACGAATACTATTTTTCGACGGAGTCACTCGAACTGCTCAAGACAAGCCTGCGCGATTTTGTAAGATCGTCGGGCGATCCCACCATCGATGTTCCGAAGTTCAAGGAGATCGCCGGCGTGTCGCGAAAGTATGCGATCCCGCTGCTCGAGTTTTTCGACCGGACGCAGGTCACCCGCCGCTTCGGGGATAAGCGACAGATACTCTGATGAGAAAGTTTCTGACCGCCGAGTGGCGCGATCTGATAATGGCGAACTACGAGATCGACCCGGCCTTGCTCGCCGATCGCGTCCCGTACGGAACCGAACTCGAACTTCACGACGGACGTTGTTTCGTCAGCCTTGTCGGATTTATGTTTCTCAACACACGCGTGCTGGGAATTCCCATTCCTTACCATGTGAATTTCGAGGAAGTGAACCTCAGGTTTTATGCGAAACGCGAGATGCCGGATGAGACGCGTCGCGGAGTGTGTTTTATCAAAGAGATCGTTCCGCGTGCGGCGATCGCCTGGGTGGCCCGCACCTTATACGGGGAACCGTATGAAACCTGGCGAATGAAAAACCTTCGGACCGAAGAGAAGGCAAGTTACGAATGGCGTCGCGGTTCCGGCGCGAACCGCATCGTGGCGACGGTCGGTGAAAATCTTGGCGTGCCGACCGTTGGATCGCACGGCGAGTTTATTATTGAGCATTACTGGGGCTATACGAAGCGTGGGCCCGAGCGGACAGACGAATACAAAGTCGAACATCCAAAATGGGAATTGCGCGGGGCAAAATCTTATGAAGTCATTGTCGATTTCGAGGGAGTTTACGGCAGCGAGTTTGCGTTCCTTAAGGGAGCGAAGCCATACTCGCTCTTGTTTGCAAGCGGCTCCGAGATTGTAGTTTACAAAGGTTCCCGAGTTACCGGCTGAGTGTTGAAGTCCAGAACTTTCGTGTGAGTTTGTGTGATTTCGTGGTTGCAGGTCTTAGAAGCGGAAACCACGAAATCACACGAAGCAACACGAAGCCTTCCCTCGCCAGGCTTGGTCCTGTGACGTGACAAAGCGCGGGGGTTGGGCTTTGCGAACTTCGCGAGCTTTGCGTGAAAATCTCTTCTATGATCATCGGCATTGTCGCAATCGCAAAAAACTTCGCTATCGGCAAGAACGGCAAGCTGCCGTGGCACTACCCTTCCGATCTAAAATTCTTCAAACGGACGACAACTGGCAATGCGG
>JBBKXD010000249.1:0-11582 GCA_037969295.1 Pyrinomonadaceae bacterium
GAAACGCATCTCGAAATTCGACTGCGCCCATCCCGTGAATCTCAGACATCCCACCGGCGACGCATAGCTGCCGGTGAACGCGAGCGGGGCCGTGATGCGATCGTTGTCGAAACTGACGCTCGTCTGGACACCGCTTCCCTCACGGAGCACGGTGATTCGGCCGTCGCAATCGGCCGCTTCCGAGCCGAGCGGAAACGCCGGTGCGTTCATCTCTTGAAAGATAGTCGTCAGGACTTCGTTAAAAAACTGTTGGCGAAGGACGATCTCAGCCGCACCCGCCTGGACGCCGTTCGGATCGGGCGCCTGGATCGGAGTCCCGGGTGCGATGACCGCTTTTGGAACGCCAACAAACAAATAGAAGACAAGCGCGCCGCCCAGAATGATCCCAATGATTAAACCGATAACGAGTCTTCCCATATTCTATCGAGCCGGTGCAGCCGGCGTCGTCGACGTCGTATTCATCTGCCGCATCGCCTGGGTCAGGGCCGCCGCGATCGTATTAAACATAATGTCTACCTGCGCCCGTACTTGTTCGGACTCGATCTTCTGGAGATCGGTCGGCTCAGCGAAGAGATCCGGCGAAACCGTGGATCGGATGTCGGTGATATCGGTCACGATCCGGATCCCGCTATAGCCCTGAACGTTCCCGCCCGACTGCGATTGGGAAACCGTTTCCGAATGCAGCGGCAGACCGGTTTCCTTATCGACATAGAGAAACGATTCTGTTGCGACCTGACCCGCCTGCGATTGCGTATTCGTCACTGCACCGTAGCGATATTTTATTGCCGGGCGTCCTTTGTAGGTTTCCTCGCCGACACGCTCAACACCCTGCACGTTTCGCGCCTGCTGTACGATCTGTTCGGGCATCAGCATTCGGCGGACCTCGAAACCGAGCGACTCGCGGTTAAGCTCGGCGTACTGTTTCCTGTCCGGCAGGACGAGATAGTTGGTACCCGCCTTGTCCAAATAAACGACTCGTCCGCCGGCCGGCATCGTGAATACCATCCGTCGGTCGTTGCCGCTGCGTGCGACTTCGGCCGCGAGCGTCGGGAGGGCGACGTTTTGAGTTTGACCGAGGGTCTCAATCTTTACCGTCACGGTGGCCGAGTACTCGGTGGGCTCGGCCGCCTCTGAGACCGCGACCGAGGTTCCCGTATTGGTATTGGCATTCGCCACGTTCGACGTATTCACGTTCGCGACGTTCACTTTTGTTAAATTCGAGTTAATTGTGGTCGGTTGAGCGCCGCAGGCAGTGATAAGCCCCACCGCAGCTACGAGAAGAGTTGTTTCTTGTATTCGCATTTTATGTAGTCTCCGTGAAGGTGAACCTGACTGCATTTGATACAGGTCCAAGGTTCATTCCGCCATAAGATGCCTAACTGCAATGCCTATGCCTGTTCAAGCTTGGCGTATTTTTCGATGAGCTTTTTCTGTCCATATCCGGGAAAGCTTACGGTAAGTTTCACGTTGTCGCCCGTTCCTTCTCGCCGCAGAACCAACCCGCGGCCATACTTTTCATGCTTCACGTGAGCCCCGGGGAGGAATGAATTTGCGGTCTGCGATTTTCGCTCTTCGATCTTGGCTTTCGGTGTGGCCTGGGCACGAAGTTTGTCGAATCCGGAAACTGGTTTTTCAGAGCTGCTGTCCTTGGTTACCGACGAGCCGGGTTCGATCTGCTTCTTCTTGAAAAATTCGGCGACCGCCTCGGTGCTGTTATAGGTTTTTCCCGTATAGAGATTTTTGGGTTTGTTAAAGGCCGGGCTCTCACCTCTCAATGCGCTTACCGCCGCGCGATTTGCCGTTGCTGTCGATCCGCGGGCGTACGATAACCAAGACGAGCCATAAGAAAGATCGTCGATCAACTCGAGCGGCATCTCGTTGAGAAATTGCGAAGGCTCAGCCGCCATTTCCTCGCCATACACGCGGCGACGCATCGAGTGCGTGACGTACAGGATCTTCTCGGCCCTCGTGATCGCAACATACGCTAGGCGTCGCTCTTCTTCCATTTCCTTGTCGTCGTTAAGACTTCGCGAGTGAGGAAAGACGCCGTCCTCCAGTCCGACCAGAAAAACGGTTGGAAATTCGAGGCCCTTTGCCGAGTGAACCGTCATCAATGTAACGCCAGCGTTTCGATCGTACTTGTCGGTATCGGCCGTGAGCGCCGCGTGGTCGATAAAATCGCGAAGCCCCGCGTCCTCGGACCTGTCGTAATCAACCGCCGCATTGACGAGTTCCTCCAGGTTTTCCAATCTCGTCTCGGCCTCGTCTGTGTTTTCGGATCGAAGCATCAACGAGTAACCCGTGTCATCGATCGCCGCGATCACGACATCCGAAACCTTGCGCTCGGTGCCCTCAGCCTGGGCGGCTGTCGTTTGCAGTTTTTCGATCACCCGCTTGAACGCGCGAAGTGCATCTTTGGCCCGCGACGTAAGCGTGGAGCTCCTGCCGGAACCCGGGTCGGTCAATTCTTCGATCGCTTCCCAGATCGGCATACGCAGATCCTTCGCCTGCAGTTGAAGCTCATCCAGAGAGGTTTTCCCCAGTCCCCTGGGCGGCGTATTGATCACGCGCAAGAGAGCGATATCGTCCGCCGGATTCAACGCGAGCTTAAGATACGAGACGACGTCCTTGACCTCGGCGCGCTCGTAAAAAGAAAATCCACCGACGATGTTGTACTCAATTCTTGCCCGCCGCAGTGCTTCTTCAAAGACGCGCGACTGGGCATTCGTGCGGTAGAGGACCGCAATGCGCTCGTTCGGTTTTTTTCGCCGGTGCTCTTCGATTTTCGACGCGACGAATCGTCCTTCGTTGTCCGCGTCGCCGGCCTGATAATAGTAGATCCGCTCACCGCCCTCGTTAGCCGTCCAGAGCTTTTTCTTTTTCTGATGGACGTTGTTCCCGATGATGGCGTCCGCGACATCGAGAATGGTCTGCGTCGAGCGGTAGTTCTGCTCGAGCAGGATGGCCTTTGCGCTCGGGAAATGCTGTTCGAAGTCGAGGATATTTTTGATGTCGGCTTGTCGGAAACCGTAGATGCTCTGTGCGTCGTCGCCTACTACGCAGATGTTCTGATGTTTCTCGGTGAGGAAATTGATCATTGCGAACTGCAGCGAATTCGTATCCTGATATTCGTCAACGAGTATGTATTTAAAACGTGTGTTGTATTTTTCACGGACTTCCGGCGAGGTCCGTAACAGCCTGACGGTTTTTATCAGCAGATCGTCAAAATCGAGGGCATTGGCGACACGAAGCCGATCCTCGTACATGCGGAAGACCTTGGCCGACGCGGCGCGTTTTTCGTCAGTTGTTTCGACACGCGAAGTAAAGAGCTCTACATCCTCGCCGCGGTTCTTCGACGCACTGATCGCGTTTCGGACTACGCGGGGCACGATCTGTTTTTCATCGAGGCCGAGATCTTTTATGCAGGCCTTGATCACTTTCTGCGAATCGTCGGTATCGTAGATCGTGAACGTCTTTTTGTAGCCTTCGTCGAGCTTTTCTATATCCTGCCTGAGAATGCGGACGCACAGACTATGAAATGTCGAGATCAGAGGAAACGAGCGAAGTGTCTGTCCTTTTAAAAGCTCCTCGACGCGGGCACGCATCTCGCCCGCGGCTTTGTTTGTAAAGGTAACGGCGAGTATGTTGCGCGACTCAACCTGCTTTTCGGCGATCAGATACGCGATCCGAACGGTGATGACCCGCGTCTTGCCTGAGCCGGCACCGGCGAGAATGAGCAGCGGGCCTTCGGTCGTTTTTACCGCTTCGACCTGCTGCGGATTTAGTGAGGCTAAAATGTCCATTGAACTTCTATTGTGAGGTTCAATGGTAAGGTTTCGCGCGGCGACGGTCAAAGAACCAATAGTTGTCGGGAAAATCTGCCGGGAAGTTATAGCTGGTCTGCTCCAAACGCTACGCCGGGTTATTTGATCAGCTTCTGAATGTGCTTGAACTTTTCATGGTTTGCGTTGCGCATCATTTCGAACAATGCCATTTCGACGCTCGCGGGAACAACGCCGCTCGCAAACATTTTCGCCAGGCTGGCTTGTTTGTCGCGATCGAATCGGGAGGTAACACAATCGGTGAGCAAGTGAACGACGAATCCGCGGGCGAGAAGGTCATGCGCCGTTTGATTGACGCAAACATGCGTCTCCAGACCGCAGAGCACAACCTGCGAGATGCCGGCCGATCGCAGCTTGTCTTCAAATCCGGCGGCACCGCACGAACTGAACGAGCTCTTTTCAAAGTATTCGCAATCGTGAGGCAAAGCGACGGTTATCTCGTTCGCAGTGCGGCCGAGGCCCTTTGGATATTGTTCGGTTACAAAGATCGGACGTTCGAGGATCTGGAATCCGAGGCACGCTATTGAGATCCGTTCAGCCATAGACCCGAAGTCCTCGACAACGCTGCGAAATGCTTCCTGAACGTCGACGACGACCAGAGCGGCCCTCGCGCTGTCTAAGATCCAGTTATCGGCCATCAGTTTCTCGCTTAGCCTTTTCAGACTTCTGCTTATCGCGAATGTGCTTCTCGTTCTTCTCTTTTTTGTACTGCTTAACAAAAATATAAACGGCGGCGAAACTCAGGATAAGAGTCAGCAGCATCATCGCAGCGATAAAGTATATTTCGGCTCGCTCGGCTCCAGGCATAATTGAAAGGATAAGGGATACGGGATGAAGGATAAAGCGCAGGGCCTAATAACCCTCCTCCTGGTTTAGGAGGGTATTTCTAACTCGGAGCCTGATTCGGCGGGAACGTGTCGTGTACTTCCTCAACTTCACCGTTGCTGAAAAGCAGGTCCTTATAACTTTCCGGGATGATCCTTACTTTCTTGTTCTCGTCCGTGACGAGGTGAAGCGTCTCACCCTCAGCCAGCAGCGTCTCGTCGCTCTCGCGAACGATCTCATAGATAAAGCGGATCGAACGGCTGCGAACTTCGGCAACTTGCGTGCGAACGGTGAGGACGTCTTCGTAGAAAGCGGGTGATTTGTATCTAACGTAGGATTCGGCGACAACCATGAGAGCGTTGTCCTGCTCTTCCATTTCCTTGTATGAGAATCCACGGGCACGGCAGAGATCGCTGCGGCCAGCTTCGAACCATATCAAATAGTTCGAATGATGGACGATGCCCATCTTGTCAGTTTCGGCGTATCGGACGCGTATCTCGGTTTCGTGCCAGCCGTCCATAAGAGTGGGCAGAAGGCGGACGGCAGAAAGCAGTGTGAGTACCGGGTAACCGCCTACTGCCTTCTGCCGACTGCCTTCTGAAAAGTTGGCTGGGAGACAGGGATTCGAACCCCGATAGGCAGATCCAGAGACTGCAGTCCTACCATTAGACGATCTCCCAGCGTAAGCATTAATCTACGTGGCGAAACTCGGGGTTGTCAAATACAGGGCTTAGAGTGCAAGCTTTAGCTTGTGTTTCTAGCTCTCTGCTCAAGCACTTGCGTTTCCCGCAGCGGATATACAAGCTAAAGCTTGCACTCTGAACGATTGTTATGCTCGTCAATAAAGACATACTGACCAACCGCCAGGCGTTTCACGAATACCACATTGAGGACAAGTACGAAGCCGGGGCCGTTCTGCAAGGAACTGAGGTCAAGAGTATTATGGCGGGCCGGATCCAGCTGAAAGACTCGTACGTTTCGGTCAAGGATGGCGAAGTATGGCTCTTGAATGCTCATATCTCGCCATATTCGCACGGAAACAAACAGAATCATGAACCGCTCCGCACGCGGAAACTGCTGCTACACAGGCGTGAGATCGAAAAGCTCGAGAAAGAGACGATGCAGAAGGGGATGACCCTTGTCATAACCTCGATCTACTGGAAGAGCGGCCGGATCAAGTTTGAGATCGGTGTCGCAAAAGGCAAGAAACTTTACGACAAGCGTGAAACCCAGATGCAGAAAACGATCGATAAAGAAACGCGTCAACAGTTGAAAGAAAACTTGAGATAAGTTATAGATATTAGAACCCTTTTTGCAGATTTTTCGATCGAGGTATTGAATGGATTTTCAGGCAATCTCAGGTAATTTTACGGAAGCAGGCGTCGACGCGCTGGCGATAATGATTTTCAAGGACGAGAAGCCGTCTTCCGGGGTTCTAAAGGACCTCGACAAATTGACCGGCGGCCACCTCTCAGCCGTTATCAAATCCGAGGAATTCAAAGGCGACGTCGGAGAAACGTCGCTTCTCCGACTCTCGCCTAAGGGAAAGCTGAAAGCGTCGCGGATCCTTCTGGTCGGTGTTGGTGAGAAGAAGGACTTCAAAGCCTCCGACATTGCTGTTGCCGCTGGGTCGGCAGCTCGCGCCCTCGCTAAGAGCAATGCCAGAAGCATCGCATTTTCATCGCGAAGCGACGCAGGCGCGACTGAAGCCGCTCAACACGCAGCTCAAGGCGCGGTTACGAGCCAATTTGAGCTCGATAAGTACAAGACGAAAGACAAGAGCGATAAAACGATCAACAAGTTCGTCTTTCATATCGAGGATGCAAAGGCCGGGGACCTGAAAACGGGCCTCAGCCGCGGTCAGGCGATCGGTGAGTCGATGAATTTGACACGCGATCTGGCGAACGAACCGCCAAATATTCTGACGCCGACCGAGATGGCGAATCGTGCACAAAAAATGGCCCGCGAGGTCGGGCTAAAGTGCGAAATCCTCGACGAGGCTAAAATGCGAAAGCTTGGGATGGGCTCGCTGCTCAGCGTCTCGGCCGGCTCAGAGCAGCCAGCGAAGCTGATCATCCTCAGATACACTCCGGCACGTAACACCGGTAAGAAAGGCGATCTGCTTGCGTTAGTGGGCAAGGGAATCACCTTCGACACCGGCGGCATTTCGATCAAACCCGCTGAAGGGATGGAATCGATGAAGTACGACATGTCGGGCGGGGCAACGGTCATCGGCGCGATGCGTGCGATCGCACGTCTCAAACCGACCGTGCCGGTGCTTGGAATTGTCGCCGCGGTCGAAAACATGCCTGACGGAAAAGCCACGCGTCCGAGCGATGTCGTGACCGCGATGAACGGCAAGACAGTTGAGATCCTGAACACTGATGCCGAAGGGCGTCTGGTCCTTGCGGATGCGGTCGCGTACGCCGAACGGCAGGGAGCGAACCGCATTGTCGATATGGCGACCCTGACCGGAGCCGTTATTATCGCGCTGGGCGACCAGAACACCGGCATCATGGGAAATGATCAGGCGTTCGTCGAGCAGATCATCGCCGTTGGTAAGGAAGCAGGGGAAAATTTCTGGCAGCTGCCTATCAGCAAGGAATACAGCAAGCAGATCAAATCCGATATCGCCGACATCAAGAATATCGGCCCACGGGGTAAGGCGGGTACGATCATGGGTGCGGTCTTTATCCAGGAATTTATCGACAAAGCAAAGTGGGTGCATCTCGATATTGCCGGCACTGCCTGGTACGACACGGTTCGCCCGCATCAGGCGAAAGGGCCGACGGGCGTCGCCGTCCGGACGCTCGTCAAACTTGTCGAAAGCTCGCAATAGACAAATAACCATTTACTCTTTACTATGGCTGGTAAGTTTTTCTTGCCAGCCTGTTTTTTTTGAGAATCACCCCTTACTCTGAGGACAAAAATTTATGAGGACACTCATTTCGAAGCTCCTTTTCGGACGGAACAATCAGCTTAACGGTTTGATCGCGTTGGCGATCGTCGCGATCATCGCTCTTGGCTGCACATGCGGCAAGAACTTTGACTTTGCGAATCTCGGTAAGAACTCGAACTCGACGAGCGTTGATTCCTCGTCCGATGACGCGGATGGCGACGAAAAGCTTCCGTCGAAGGAACTGCTTGACGCGCTCGTCGCGGAAACGACGGCGGATTTCAACTACGCAATTACGCTGAACGACTTCTCCAAGATGTATGAGAAGGCCTCGTCCGATTTTCAGAATACGTACACGGAAGCGGAGTTCAAGAATAGTTTTAAGGAATTCGTAAATAAGAAGCGTGTGATCATACCGATCCTGTCGAAAACCGTGACGATGGATCCTGAATTGTCGCCCGATCCGTACGTCAGAACAGAAAATGACCTCGACATTCTCGTAGTCAAAGGCAAGTACGCGACGAAGCCTGTGCCGATGACCTTCGAGTACGAATACGTCAAGCGGAACGACGAGTGGAAGCTACTGAAGCTGATCGTCAAACTGGTTTAGAGACCGAATCAAATCACGCAGAAGCAAAGGCGGCCGCCAATCGGCTCCTTTGCTTTTTGTATTTGCAAAAGGCTAAAATTTCGGCATAAACATATGAAAATTCATGAATATCAGGGCAAGGCCTTGCTCAAAGACTATGGCGTTCCAGTACCTCGCGGCATCGTTGCACGGACGCCGGAGGAAGCAGAAGCAGCAGCACGCGAACTCGGTACTGATGTGGTCGTCGTTAAGGCGCAGATCCACGCCGGCGGACGCGGTAAGGGCGGCGGCGTTAGACTCGCGAAATCGCCCGAAGAAGCAAAGCAGATCGCGTCGGAGATATTGGGAATGCAGTTGGTGACTCACCAGACCGGCCCGGAAGGACGCGAGGTCAAGACTCTGCTCATTGAAGAAGGACTTCCGATTGATCGAGAGTTCTATCTTGGCATCACCCTCGACCGTGTGACCGGCCGCAACGTCATGATGGCGTCATCGGCGGGCGGCATGGATATCGAAAAGGTCGCCGAAGAAACACCAGAATTGATCCTCAAAGAAACGATCGACCCGTCGGTCGGGTTGCGGGCGTTCCAAGCTCGAAAACTCGCGTTCGGACTTGGCATTCCGAACGAGCTCGTCAATCAGGCCGCGAAGTTCATGCTCTCGCTCTACGATGCCTACGAAAAGATGGACGCATCGCTGGTCGAGATCAATCCGTTCCTGCTGACAAAAGACAATCGTCTGATCGCACTCGATGCCAAGGTCACCTTCGACGACAACGCGATGTTCCGTCACAAGGGTTACGAAGAGCTTCGCGATCTAAACGAAGAAGAACCGCTCGAGATCGAGGCGTCGAAATTCGACCTCAATTACATCAAGCTCGACGGCAACATCGGCTGCATGGTAAACGGCGCCGGGCTCGCAATGGCGACGATGGACATTATTAAGTTAGCCGGCGGAGAACCGGCAAACTTTCTCGACGTCGGCGGCGGTGCTTCGCAGGAACGCGTCGAACAAGCGTTCAAGATCCTGCTGGCCGACGACAATGTGAAGGCGGTCCTTATCAACATCTTCGGCGGGATCGTTCGCTGCGACATGGTCGCTAACGGCGTCGTTGCCGCGGCGAAAAACCTCGGTGTATCGATCCCGATCGTCGCTCGGCTCGAAGGCACTAACGTCGAAGAAGGCCGACGCGTCCTCAACGAATCGGCCATCGGCATCATTCCCGCGACTACAATGAACGACGCGGCTGAGAAAGTAGTTTCAGCGGCGAACGCAGAGTTTTGAGATCGTTCAGAGTGCAAGCAAACAAGGTAAGTGCACTGATAGCACGCTACGTTGTAAAAACCGGCGAACAGGAAACTCACCTCGAGGAAATAGAGAAAAAAAGGAAGGTAATAACCTCGGGCAAGGAGTAGCCCGAGGTGGAATTAGCGGAGGAAATACGGAAATTTGAGGTTCACTAATGAAAGGGACCTGTCCTGCTGCCTACCGCCGCGGACAAAACGAATAGATAAGGTACACAACGCCCACTACGAAAAAGATGGGCCCCCAATAAATCACCGGTATGAAGAAAAAATGATCGGGTGATTCGTTCGTGAACCAGTCCTTGTCGTGTGCGTTCGACGGTCTTCTTCTCAGGTAAAATCCCGCTACCAAACACAGTAAACCCGCCAACCAAAAGGCACCAAATTTGGGCCAAACATGTTCGGCGTAATATTTGCCGTCGAATAACGCGCGAGTAATCGCATTCATCACGAGTGCCGAAAGGATTCCCCCGACGATAACTACAACAGCACCCTTTCCGCGATGTATTGTGATCATCTAGATAGTTTCGCCTTAGACCTTGATATAGATCCGCTTTCGATACAACAACCAGATTAGGAACAGCCAGAAAAGTATGAAACAGATCGCGTAGGCGAGCGATGCGTTTATCGGCGTAGCCCACGAAAGAAACGCGTTGTTGAAGATCCACTGTTGAAGCGTGATGTCTTTCCCTTCTTCCGGACCGGCGAGGCGAATCATACCGAGCAGACGTGCCATGATTCCGGAGAAGACAAATAGCGCGAGTGCGTTGACGCCGAAAACAACGAACGGTCCTGTCCAGCGTTTGTAGCCCTTTATGTCGATCAGCCAATAGCACGACGCGAGTGCCAGAATCGCGAGGCCTGATGTGTAAAGGACGTACGAACTTGTCCAGAGCGATTTGTTCAGCGGGAACAGAAGGCTCCACGACCAGCCCGCGGCGAGAAGAAGGGTGCCGAAGAAGAACATTCCGGCAACTGTTTCGATTGCGGATTGCGGATCGCGGATCGCGGATTCTTCGGTGTTACCTGGATCCGGATTTCTCGGAGATCGAGTGATCCAGCTTCCGGTCAGAACTCCTGACAGCGTCGTCACTATCGCGGGTATCGTCGATAGAATTCCTTCGGGGTCGAAAACTTTCGCGGAACGCCACATATGGGCTTCGGTCAGTAGTGTTCGATCGAGCCAGGCCGCGAGATTGCAGGCTTTGTCGTCGATCGTCGTCACGTCGCACCCCGGAACCGGGACCACGACCATCAGCAGCCAGTAGAGCAGGAGCAAACCGATGCTGATAGCCGTCTGCTGTTTCCAGTTCGTATGCACGAAAATGAGCGAGACGAAGAGGTAACAAACGGCGATGCGCTGCAGCACACCCGGAATGCGCATCGTCGAAAAGTTGTACCAGACGATCTCCGCACCGCCGAGATAAAACCCGAGGACGATCAGTGCCGACACGCCTGCGGTTATCGCGGCTGCGGTACGCTTTTCGAGGAGATACAGCAGCAGCGCGGTGGAGAATGCCAGAACGAGAAGTATCTTGAGGGCGTACGGAATGCCGGTCGAGTCGTTGAACTGGAAGAACGGGATCATCGACATCAGAATGCCGAGTGCGAAGATCGTCACCGCACGCTGGATGATCTTCAGATAGAGGCCACGCGTAACGCCGGCTTTGATTCTCTTTGTCAGCGCGATGGGGATCGCGACGCCGACAATGAACAGGAAGAAAGGAAATATGTAATCGGTGGGCGTGATCCCGTGCCATTCGGCGTGCTTGAGCGGCCCGTAGATCGACGACCAGGTACCGGGATTGTTGACAAGAACCATCCCCGCGATCGTCATGCCGCGGAAAACATCTAGGGAAACGAGTCGATCTTGTGTTGGTACGTCCGACATTATTTTCCTCGGATATCAACAGGGATGAAGGGGATGAAAGGGATAGCCAAAATCAAATCTTATCCATTTCATCCCCGTCATCCCTGTCTCACTTTTTTACCAACCGTTACGCTCGCGCGCCTTCGTGATGTGCGCCGTGTGATGCATCGAATGCCATGCGTACAGGGCTAGGACGCGTTCCAGTGTCCAGTTCCCCGTTTCCGGGTGGACGAACTCGCGTTTGAAATCTTCATCG
>JBBKXD010000250.1:0-14975 GCA_037969295.1 Pyrinomonadaceae bacterium
ACACCGATCACCGCGCAAAGCGAAACAGCCGGATGCGTCATGATCACTTCCTCAAGCTCGCGCGGATAGATGTTGTATCCGCCGCGAAGGATCATGTCCTTCTTGCGATCGACTATCGAGAGATATCCTTCGTCATCGATGATGCCGATATCGCCGGTGTGAAACCATCCATTGCGAAACGCCTCGGCCGTCGCTTCCGGACGCTTGTAGTAGCCCTTCATGACATTTGTCCCGCGGATGACGACCTCGCCACGGGTCCCGCTTTCGACCTCGTTGTCGTCGTCGTCAAAACAACGCACGTCCACGCCGAAGATGGCTTGTCCAACCGTTCCTGGCTTAGACGGCTTCGCGAAATGATTGAATGTCGCGAGCGGTGAAGTTTCGGAAAGGCCGTAGCCTTCCATCACGCGAACTCCGAATTTCGACTCGAACGCTTTCATCACCTCGACCGGCATCGGCGCTCCGCCGGACGTGCAAACCTTCATCGTCTCCGCGACCCGGCTAATGTCGTAACCTGTTTCATCAACATACTTGAGCAGCGCCCAGTACATCGTCGGTACGCCTACCCAAAAATTTACTTTCTCGGTGACCATCGTCTCGAGCGTGGCCTGCGGGTCAAATCGCGGCAAGAGCACGACACGATTACCGCCATAGATATTGGTGTTCATCTGGACCGTCTGGCCCGTCGTGTGAAATAGCGGAAGTGTGACGAGAACGGTCTTCTGCTGGCCATCCGTGAAATCCAGGACTGGCAAATGCGTGTTCCATGTCGTCGTAACATTCGACATTATGTTGAGGTGAGTGAGCTCGGCTCCCTTCGGCTGACCGGTTGTTCCGGAGGTGTAGAGGATCGCACACGTATCGGACGGAGCCGTGGGATATGTTTCAAAACGTTCGGACTTGCCCAAGATGATCTGAGCCAAAGTTTTGTGATCCGGAAGCGGCGGGTCTTCCGCACGGTCAGTTTCAAGGAGGCACGTTTTCGTAATCACAATTAGGTGTTCGCATGTGTCGACCTGATCGAACGCCTCTTTTACGCACTTACTCAGCGGGAGCTCATCCGTCCCTTCGAACACAAACACCGCCTTCGCGTCCGAATCTTTCAAGTGATATGCAACCTCGCGCGGCTTGAATAAAACATTCAGCGGCACGACCGCCGCTCCCGCTTTCATGATCCCGTAATAGACGACCGGGAAAAACGGCAAGTTCGGGCAGCTCAGCGCGATCTTGTCGCCGTGTCCAATGCCCATCTCGGCGAGAGCATTCGCGACGCGGTTAGACATCGCATCGAGCTGGCCATACGTCATCCGGACCGGTCCCCAGACTATCGCTTCATTCTGGGGTGCGAGCCGAGCGTGATGCGAGACTATCGACGCAAGATTGAGCGTGGTAGCACTAAATTCCATAAGATTCCGCAGGGTGGAGTAGAGAATTCTAATTAAGATAACACAACTCGTTCACTGAGGATCAAAAGCAGTTCCTCAGCCGACAATTCGTTGACGGATCGAGCAGATTTTCATAGAATTTCGTCTCAGCCGGCCCGTCCGCCCCGGCTCTTAAAACTATGAGAAATGCAAAGTTTCCCACCGGCCTTTCCCGGATGCTCTTTATCGCATTCACCCTGCTCGTGTTGGCGTCTTCCGGTTTCGCAGGAGGCAATGAGCATGTTGGACAGTTCGATACGGCTCTCGTAGTGAATTCTGAAGAGAGGGAACAGATCATCTTCAAACCTGCTCCACGCGAACGTGCTGCAAACGCCGGTCAATTTGGACCTGACACGCACCTCACGATGGCTCAGCTGTTCGACCCTCTGACCGGCCAGGCATCACTGCTTGCTCTCCTCGTCGAAGAAGAGGACGAGGATCCGGTGTTGTTCGTAGATCTTGACGACGACAACAGAATTTCGGCGTCGGAAAAATTCGAGCTGAAAAAAAACGAAAACTCGTACATATGGGAAACGACGGTTACGATCCCTATCAAGGGCGGCTTTTTCACGTCACGTCCGATTCACATTCAATATTTTCAATTGGTCAAGACTGCAAAGATGACGGATGCTGATCGCCTAATTCGTCAAACAACCGAGGCCCTCGCTCAGGGCATGGTAAACGTAAACGGTAAGAAAGTGGTGGTTCAATACGCGCTTGTCGAAAAGAAGAAGGTCAACCCACGCGAAGGCTGGCTCGGCATGGACGTGGACGGTGACGGACAGGTCGACATGGACAACCTGTCACCCGAAGCCGCAAAGGCAGACAATGAAGCCGTGATCTTTCGCGTCAGCAACATGTACCTTTCGACGAAGAAGGCGGACGCCGAAAAGAATCAGATCGTCCTTCGCGAACACGATTCAAAAGATTACAAGCGTATCGAACTTTATTTGGGGAAAGATTTTCCCGATTTTGCGTTCTCCGATTTCGACGGCAAGAAACGAAAATTCTCTGAGTTTCGCGGCAAGTATGTTCTCCTCGATATCTGGGGATTCTGGTGTCCCCCGTGTTTAAAAGAGCTCCCGTACATCCGCGAGGCACAGAAACGTTTCGTTGGCAGAAACCTCGAAGTGGTCGGACTGAATACCGATGCGGACTACACCGTCGACTCAATGAAGAAAGCGCTTAGGGACAATGGAATGATCTGGACCCAGGCAAAGTTCGACAGCGTCGTCGACTTTCTTCGCGTCGGACTGAGGATCAGCTCGTACCCGACTACGTTTCTCATCTCGCCGGACGGAAAGATCCTCTCAATGGGGCGTCGCGAACGCAAAGAACCCGATCTGCGCGGTGCCGACCTTCTCGACAGTCTGGACGAAATATTGCCGGCAGGTAAATAGAAAGTCTGTTGCAGAGATCACGCTAGATTTGCTAATCCACGCTTACCGCGCCCGATTGATCTGCTTCGAAACTAACCGTCGTGCTCGAACCGATGGAGGTATCCATCTTCTGAATCGAATGGACGCGGAATTGTTCGCTCTGTTCGGGAAAGTCCGTTCGAAAATGCCCGCCCCTTGACTCTTCCCGCCAAAGCGCGGCCTTTGCGACAAGAGTTGCAAGTGTCACAAAATTTCTGGACGACGTGCTAAGGCTCGACTTCGATATCTGGTCGAACTCGGCGATCGCACGTCGCAGCGCACTGGCATCTCGCAGAATGCCGACGCGCTCCCACATCACGCGTTTGACGCGCTTGCGGACCGCGGTCGCAATTGCGGATCGCGGATTGCGGATCGCAGATTCGTTCACATTCATTGGCCGACCACTGACCACTGACCACCGACCACTGTCTTTGACCGCCGCCTCACCCGCTCTCGCACCAAACACCAAACCCTCGAGGAGCGAGTTCGATGCGAGTCGATTTGCCCCATGCACACCGGTACACGAAACCTCGCCCGCGGCATAGAGTCCCGGAACGGTTGTCCGTCCCCAAAGGTCCGTCCGCACACCGCCCATGCAGTAGTGAGACGCGGGCGAAACAGGCAGCAGATCCTGAGTGATATCGAGCCCAAGCGCCGAACAAGTCGCGTCGATCTTCGGAAACCGCACCCGAAGGAATTCAGCGTCAAGCTCCGTCATGTCGAGAAAAACGTGCCGCGATCCGGTGCGACGCATTTCGGCGACGATAGAACGCGAAACGATGTCGCGCGGAGCCAGTTCGAGCCGCTCATCATATCGCAACATGAATCGTTCGCCAGAGATGTTTCGGAGAACGCCCCCTTCCCCTCTCATCGCCTCGCTAAGAAGAAAACGCGGAGCACCTTCGACACTCAACGCCGTCGGGTGGAACTGTATAAACTCCATATCCGCCATTTCGGCACCGGCGAAATAGGCCATCGCCATCCCGTCCCCCGTCGCGACCGAGGGGTTCGTCGTATGCAAATACAATTGCCCTGCACCACCGGTGCAAAGGATCACGGCATTCGCGAAGATGTCGCGCGGAGCCCGGAGTATCGGATCAAGATAACGAACCCCTAGACAGCGGTTTTCATTGACAATGAGGCTTTCGGTGTTTGAGAACGGAAGGAGGTTGATAGATTTTTCGACGCCGGCCCGGGCGATCAGCGAGCGGACGATCTCTTTGCCGGTCGAATCACCATGGGCGTGAAGTATGCGTCGACGTGAGTGCGCGGCTTCCCTTGTAAATACGAGCTTACCGCCATCACGGTCGAATTCCGTGCCCCAGTCGATGAGCTGTTTAATATACTTTGTCCCTTCGTTGACCAGCGTCGCGACCGCTTCTTCGTCACACAAACCGGCACCGGCAACAAGCGTGTCCTCTTCGTGAAGCTCGGCGTCGTCATCGTCAGAAAGCACAACGGCGACTCCGCCCTGCGCATATTCCGTGTTCGATTCACTGGCTTTGTCTTTGGTCAGAACGCTCACGCGCGCTCCGCTTTCGGCAAGCGCAATTGCCGCACGCAGACCCGCGACCCCGCTTCCAATGACGATAAAATCGGTATCGACGGCCATTGAGAAAGAACTTTAGCAACTGCAAAATCGAATGTCTAAACTCTTGGATCGACACCTGCGGAAAAAAAGCGCTTTATCGAGCGAGACGCCGTCTTACTCAACAACGCTCGTGATCAGATCCAGGCAGTCGGCGTTGTGGATAGGCCCACTAAGTTGAAAGATGCTCTTCAGAGAAAGTAAAAAAGCCCGGCGTCTCCGCACGGGCTTTTCTATTACAAGTACCTAACTGTTACGCACCTGGGATTTTCAACTCCTGGCCAGGGAAGATCTTGTCCGGATCTTTGAGGATGTCCTGGTTCGCCTCATAAATCTTCTGCCAGGTCACGCCGTATTTTTCTCCGATCTTCGTCAGATTGTCACCCGACACGACGGTGTATGTATGCCCGCCGCCGGCTGCGGCACCGCCGACACTAACGTTCAGCATCAGATCACCAGCTCGATAGTCCGGGTCGATCCGGTTGTATTCGTCCCAAAGCTGCTGCTTGGCCTCTTCGCTCGGGGCCGTTCCCGTGACATGAAGAACGCCGTCGCCTTCGCTCAATTCGTAGCTTGTGCCGTTCTGGTTCGCCAGCTCAAGCAGCGTCTGATATTTTTCCTGTAAAGACATTTCGTAGTTCCTCCTTGTCTATTTCGACTTCTCCAGCAGGTTGACGGGTTTCAAGGCGCCCGATTCCTGAACGACCTTAACGCACTCGGCATACTTAGCGTCCGGAACCGAACCTCTTACCGTCGCCACGCCGTCTTTTACCTCAACCGTCGCCCCGGCACAGCCAGCTTTCTTAAAATTCTCCTCGATCTTTCCTTTCAGCATCTGATCGTCGCCCGCCGGCGTCGCGACCGGAAGCGGCTTAGTCGTCGTGCTGTTTACGACCGACTTAACACCTTCGACGCTTTTCGCGGATGTCTCGGCTTTATTCTTGACCGTAATATCCGCGACCTCGCCGGTCAGCGTCGCGACACCGTCTTTGACGGCAACCGTTACACCGGCAACATTATCCGCCGCTAGCTTGGCGGCGACGGCCTTTTGAACATCGGCGTCGCTCTTGCCACAAGCTGCCAACACCACGACAGCCAAACTAAGAACCATAAGAAATTTGATTTTCATTTTCCCTCCCTAGATTATATGAGCCCGATTCCAGCCGGCAGACGCCGGCGGAAAAATTACGTTTTTTCTCAAACATGAAATCCCAACAAAAATGAACTCGTGTAGATATAGTGAGTTATGCACCCGATAATTTCAAATATAAATCTTTACGAACGAGAGCTCACGAAAAGATCTCCTCGGCAATCTGTCGGGCGATGTCGTATGAATTGAACTCAGGTTTGATAATAAAGTGCCAATCGGCGAGGGCGTAAAGCTTTTGCCGATCGTCGAAGAGAGCCCTTGCCGCAACTTTGTTCCGGGCCAACGGCCGTTCTTTCTTCGACATGCGAATATTCCGCCAACAATGCTGAAACGTCGACTCCAACCAAACGCTGGTCAGTCCGTTCTTCTTCAGGAGCTTGCGATTTACGTCTTCGGTCCAGGTCCCGCCGCCGAGTGACAGGATCTGGGCATTTGTTTCGGTTAACGCGCGTCGCAGGTTGGCGGTCTCAACTTTTCTGTAAAACGGCAACCCGTCGGCGTCAATTATCTCGTGAATCTTTCTGCCCTCGCGTTCCTCTATAAACGAATCCAGATCGACACGATCACAATCAAGCAGCGCGGACAGGTGTCGAGCGATACTGGATTTTCCGACGCCCATGAAGCCTGTCAGTGCGACGCGCGTTTTGTTATTCGTATACGACAGCATCTTGAAGTGTCTCAAAAAAGCCCGGGAAGGAAACGTCGACGCACTCGGCCCCGATAATTTCCGTTTCGCCTTTATCGGCGAGCAAACCCGCGACCGCGAACGCCATCGCGATCCTATGATCGCCGAACGATTCGACCCTGGCTCCGGTGAGTTTCGATTTTCGAACTTTGAAACCGTCCTCGAATTCCTCGGCCTCTGCACCCATCCGGCGAAGATTTTCGACGATGGCCGCGATCCGGTCTGTCTCCTTTACCCGAAGCTCCGCCGCGTCGCGAACCTCTAATCCTTTTTCAAGCTGTGTGCCCAATATTGCCAGTATCGGAAGTTCATCGATGAGGTTCGCGATCACGTCGCCTTTTATTAGAGGCTCGGTCCTCGCCGTTAGGCCTGCGATGACTCGAACATCGCCAACCGGCTCGTTATTCTGTTCGCCTTGATTTTCAAAGCGAATGTCGGCCCCGAATCGTCGAAGAATATCGATGACGGCACCTCGGGTCGAATTCAGACCGACATTCCGAACCGTTATGTCCGAGTCTTCCAAACAACATGCGGCGATCAAAAAAAATGCCGCCGCAGAAATGTCTGAAGGGACGGTCATGTCCGCTGCGGTCAGCCGCGTATCACCGCTGAGGCAGATCCGCTTTCCCGTATCGCCGATGCTTGCCTCTCGAACATCGACGCCGAACCAGCGGAGCATTCGCTCGGTATGATCGCGCGTGGGGATAGGCTCGATGACAGTTGTCTCGCCATTTCCGTTCAAGCCGGCGAGCAGGATGCACGACTTGATCTGAGCCGAGGCGACGGGCAGCTCATAGGAAATTGAGCCCAATGGGTTGACGCCGTGTATCTTGATCGGTGCCCGGCCATTCGCGGATTCGATCTCAGCTCCCATTTTACTGAGCGGCTCCATAATTCGTCCCATCGGCCTTCGCTGCAGCGAATCATCGCCCGTCAGTACCGAATCGAAGTTTTGCCCGGCTAAAACGCCGGCCATAAGTCGCATCGTCGTCCCGCTGTTGCCGCAATCCAGGGGCTTGTCCGAAACCCCGAACCCGGACTTCCCCACTCCGTCCACCCAAACTGTCGCTGCTTTCTGACGAATGCTCACACCTAACTCTCTTAAACACTCCAACGTCGCAGCACAATCGGCACTCGTCGCAAAATTATCGATACGCGATTCCCCTTCCGCCATTGCTGCGATAATTGCCGCCCGATGCGAGATAGACTTATCTCCCGGGAGAGCGATTTCGCCTCTTACACACTTTGCCGGACGGATGAGCATATTCGACCATTCTAGACCGTTTGCCGGGAATTTGTCTTGACACGAACTCGGTAAGCCTTTAACTTACAAGGACAATACTGTGGCAGGGATACAGCAGATCAAATTGCCGAGCCGCATCGAATCAGTCGATGAAGCGGCGCTGAAGGCGGAGGAGTTCGCGAAGGAACAGGGTCTGGGAGACGATTTCGTCTCCGCCATTGATCTCGCTATCCGCGAATCGGTTGCGAATGCCGTAAAGCACGGCAACAAGTTCGCCGAGGAGAAAACCGTCGATCTCACTCTGGCACGCACCGACGAAGGATTTGAGATCACGGTACGCGATTACGGAACAGGCTTTGAGGTTGAAGAGATCCCGGATCCGACCAATCCGGAAAATCTGCTTAAGACACACGGGAGGGGCATACTCTTTATGCGTTCTTTTATGGACGTCGTTGAGTGGTCCAACCATGAAGGCGGCGGGATGGTGGTCAAAATGATAAAACGTCAATAAGTCATTGTCCCCCGCGTGGACTTTGAATTCTTATTGGTCTAAAATCTGCTATTAAATTTATTAACTTAAAACGAGGAGAAACAAATGTCGGATATTACTATTTCTGAACGTCAGGCCGGGGATGTGACCATTCTTGATCTCGACGGTAAGGTTACAATCGGCGAGGGCAGCGTTGCCCTTCGCGGCGCCATTCGCCGGCTTCTGGGCGAAGGCAAGAACAAAATCCTCCTTAACCTTGCCAGCGTCGGCTATGTAGATTCGAGTGGTATCGGCGAACTCGTGTCGAGCTACACGGCTGTTAACAAGGAAGGCGGCACGCTCAAGCTTCTCAAGCTGACGCAGAAGATCCAGGATTTGCTTGCTATCACGAAGCTCCTCACGGTCTTCGACGTATTCGACGACGAGGGCGAGGCTCTGAGCAGTTATAGTTGATCGATCGGCTTTGTGTGAATGGCGACGCCTTGCGTGAAATATGCAGGGCGTCGTTCTTTTGTTGGGTGAATTTTGCGCGAGCATCCCGATTTAGCTAAAATTCATCTCTTGAACAGGCAAAGTTCGTTGTTACTGTCAGAGATTTCCCTTCGAGAGTTTCCTTAATTTCTTTCGGTAACAGCGTTCTTTGCCGAGCCTTTGATTGAGCAAAACCGATCCAATGAAAAGAGCAGTTTTCGCATTCTTGTTCTTCGCTCTCGCAGCAGGTATTTCGGCCCAGACGGTTCCGACCGGGTTCGATCTCTCGAACTACGGCGTCAGGCTCGAGCCTGACAAGCGGGTCATCGTCGTCCTGGCGACTCTCGACGCGGCCCGCACGACCGACGAGGCCGGTGAGAGTGTTCCGGTGCTGAATCCTAAACTTTCCCCGGAGGGAACAAAGTTTCGCGAGCTGTTAAGGAGCGACCTGGCCGCTCTGAACGACGGTTTGCGCCAACGCATTTCGACGTTTGTCATTCAGCACAAGAAGCGAAACCCGAATGCCACCGACGCCGAGCTCGTCGCCCCTTTTATTTCAATGGCCTACGCTTTGAGTCCGGTGCCGGATCTGGCGGACCCGGTTGTGACGAATGATCTTCCCGGCAATCTTCTCGACGTCCTCGACTTTGCTCCGCTTGTTCGCGACTTTTACCGGCGTTCGAGCATCAGCGGAAACTTGAACGAATACGTCAAGGCATATCAAAAAGCGGCCGACGGATCGCTGCGAAATTCATCGCGTGAGATGGTCAGTTACCTTTTGAATTACCTTCACACGCGGCCGCAGCTATATTTCGCCGAGAAGGTGAAAACCCAGACCCAGAAGACGGGCAGCAAGAAGACGACGCTGGCAAAGACCGAGACTCGACTTCGCGAGCGGCGGTTCGCCGTCGTTCCGGAAATGTTGGCACCGGCGGGCAACATCATCTATTTGAATGTTAAGGACGAGTATGCCGTTATCGTTCCGCCCGACACCGACGTCACGTTTTCCGAAGTTCGACGTGGCTTTCTGCATTTCGTCGTCGACCCGATCGTGCTGAACCACGCAAAGGACATAACGACTATCCGCGACGGCGTAAAGGCGATCCTCGAAGAGCGTAGAAAGATAGATTCGAAGATCTCACCCGACGTTTATCTGGCGATCTCCCGCTCACTCGTTGCGGCGATCGACGCAAAGCAAAGCGAGAATTTACGAAAGAGTATCGCGCTGGAGCAAAGCCGGCGGCGCATTGATCAGGCGAAGACGGTGGAAGAGAAAAAGACTGTCTCGGCGGAACTTCAAAAGTATGAAGCAGGTCTTGCCGACGAAACCGCTCTTCAACTGTCCGAAGACTACGACCGGGGCTCGGTGATGGTCTTTTACTTCGCCGAGCAATTGAAAGGTGTTGAGAACTCGGGTTTCGACATCGCATCGTCGATGCGCGAGATGATCCTCGCCTTCGATGTTACAAAAGAGACCGGAAGATATGCTTCGTTTGCTGACGCACGAGCCAGGGCGCTTGCCGCGCGCGAAGAACGTAAGCGCAACCCGCAGCAGCAAAACGCGATCGCGGTTAATCCGATCACGACTCGTCTCGTAGATATACAAAAGCTGATCGACGAAAAGAATTACAAACAGGCGGAATCTGAATTAAGAATCCTTCTCGATCAGAATCCCCTCGAACCTCGCATCTACTACAACATCGGACGCGCCGCGAGCCTCTCGGCCCAAAGCCTGACAGATGCCGATCAGCAGGCGGCGAAGTTGCTTGAGGCAAAGGTCGCGTATGAAAACGTTGTCCGTTTCGCACAGAAACAAAGGGTCGATCCCGCTCTACTATCACTTTCTTATGTCGCTCTGGCGAAGATCTACGAGTTCTACGACGAGGACGCATACGCAATGAAGATCTACGATGCCGCCATCGGTGTCGGAAACGTCGCCGGCGGTGCCTACAATGAAGCTTTGACGGGCAAACAGCGGTTGTTGAAGAATCAGTAGCGTTTTGAGTCCCGCCTTCAGGCAGCCATAATAGAAATATCTTGGAAACTCCAACGTCGCAACAGCCGCCTGAAGGCGGCACTCAAAACTCTTTCCGCAGCGGTTATGTCGGGCTCATCGGCCGCCCAAACGCCGGCAAATCCACGCTTTTGAACTTCCTCGTCGGCGAGAAGATCGCCGCGGTCTCGAACAAGCCGCAAACAACGCGTCACAAAATTCAGGGGATCGCTACAAGCGAACAGGGGCAGATCGTTTTCGTCGACACACCGGGAGTTCACAAGCCGGGCTATCTTCTGAATCGAAGAATGATGGCGGCGGTACACGACGCCATTCTTTCGGTGGATGTTGTGGTCTTGCTTCGCGACGCGAGCGTTTCGACAGGTAACGGCGATCGCTTCGTCCTCGATCTCGTGAAAGAATCGGGAAAGCCTTCGATACTTGTTCTCAATAAGATCGATAAGATCAAGGAAAAGCATCTCTTACTTCCGCTCATCGAATTTTATTCAAAAGAATATGACTTTGCCGAGATCGTGCCGATTTCAGCTTTGAAAGGCGACGCGATCGATAACCTTCTCATTCAGATCGCAAAGCATCTGCCTGAAGGCGAACCGATTTTCGCTGCTGATGAGCTCACCGACCAGCCGATGCGCAACATCGTCGCCGAAATGGTCCGCGAAAAGATACTCGCCTCGACCGGCGAAGAGATCCCATACGTGACCGCTGTCGTGACCGAACTATGGGACGACACAGACCCTATACGGCCGAAGATCTATTGCGCGATCTATGTCGAGCGCGATTCGCAGAAAGGCATCATTATCGGAAAGGGCGGAGCGAAACTTAAGAAGATCGGGACAGAAGCCCGGGCCGATATAGAAAAACTGATCGGAAGGCACGTACATCTACAGCTTTTCGTAAAGGTCGTTTCGGACTGGCGAAATCAGGCGAGGGATCTCGACGAGATCGGAGTGCGTGACTAATGGCGGAACCGCAGTCGTGGTATTCGATAGCTGTGACAGTTCCGCCCGAAGCGGGCGAAGCGATCGAATACGCGTTTAATTCGCTCGAGGCCCTCGGCACCGAGATCAATCATCTCCAAAAAAAGAATTCCGAACGCGTCACGGTCATTGGTTATTTCAACCGTCTGCCTGACGAGGAGAACGTTCAGGACGAGCTGCATTACAGTCTTCAAGTCTACGGGTTTACTGAGGACGCCGTACTTAGCGTCGAACGAAGCAAGGTCGAAAACACGGACTGGCTCGCGGAATGGAAGAAACACTGGAAGCCGTCTGACGTGGGCTCGTTTATCATCGCTCCACCGTGGAGCGCGGTGGACGAGACAGACAAGATCTTGATCCGCATCGAACCGAACATGGCATTCGGAACGGGGACACATGAGACGACCCGTTTGTGTCTCGAGGCGATCGAGAAATACTACAAGCCCGGAGACAGTTTTCTCGACGTCGGAACTGGAACTGGCATTCTGGCGATCGCGGCAGCAAAGCTCAATCTCAGAACTCAGACTTCGAATCTCAAACTGGCGGCCTGCGATATCGATGTCGATTCGGTAGCGATCGCAAAAGAAAATGGTGAACTGAATGGCGTCGATTCGATGATAGATTTCGGCGTCGGCTCAATCATCGAGGAAACGCCGGTCTTCGAATTTGTCTGTGCGAACCTCACACTCGATGTCATCGAACCGCTACTTCCCCTTTTGCTCAAGAAAAGGTCGAAGACACTGGTGATGTCGGGAATTCTTTGCGAGCAGGAAGAACAGATCGTTGCGGCATTGGAATCGCTGGGTCGTGAGCCCTCCGAGATATCTCGGTCGGGCGAGTGGATAAGTGTTGTGATGATTGATGAGTGATAGGTGAGAAGTGAGAAGTAGTAAGAGCTGAGTCGATGAAGGGAAAATTATCCATTCACCATTCACCATTCACCATTCACCATTCAATCTTCACGGCTTCTTAGGTGGCGTTGCTATTGGAATGTCTCCGTCGTCCGTGACCGTGATCAACGGGGTTCGCGCTTGCGGTCTCATTTTTACTGCCGGGCGCAAGACCGGAGCCACTTTCGCACCGCCGATCGTACGCGGCGAAAGTGGTGCGATACGTTTTAGTATAGTTCCGCCGCGGCCGCCGACCCACATGTCGGTCCCGCCCTGAAACGCGATTGTTTGCAATACCTTTCCCGTAATGCTCGGCTGGACCTGCCAAGTCGCGCCGCCGTCTTTCGTGATCAGTACCGTTCCCAGTTCACCAACCGCGATCGCGTCTTCGCGTCCGAGCGCAAGCACCGCGTAGAGGTTCGTCTGCATCGGCGATTCCCCGTCAATCCATGACAGTCCGCCGTCGCTTGTCTTCAGGATGATCCCGTTTGCTCCGACCGCGTAGCCGATCTTCTCGTCGTAAAATCCGAGAGCATAAAGGTTCTCCCGAGCATTCGTTTTCACCTTCGACCATATCAGCCCACCGTCGAGGGTTACGAGTATCGTTCCCTTGTCGCCCGCGATGATGCCATGTTTTTCATTGACGAACTTTATGTCCTCGAGCCACGAACGCGTGCTGGATTCGATAACTTCCCAATACGCTCCGGCGGATTCGGTCCTCACGATCATGCCGTTCGCACCGACTGCGTAGCCGATCTTTTCACCGACAAAATGCACTCCGAGCAGATCCTCGGTAATGTTCGAGATCCCCTTTCCCCAGCTTGCGCCGCCGTTGATCGTTCGCAGGACGGTACCGCGATCGCCGACGACCCATCCCTTCAGCTCGCTAAAAAAGTGCATCGAGTTGAGATTCGCGAACGTGTCGGAGAAAACAGGGATCCAGTTTCGGCCGGCATCGTTCGTTATCCATATCCGCCCGTTCGATCCCGCGGCAACGCCGATATTGTCGTCGAAAAACGTCAGATCCGCGACATCCTCGCGGCCCCCTTCGGACAAGCGTTGCCAACTGTACCCGCCATCGTCGGAACGGACGATAAGGCCGTTTTCCCCAACCGCCCAGCCGGTGAAGTTGTCGCCCATGTAGATCGAAGCGAGCCGAGGATTTGTTCGAACATTAAAAGGCAGCCATGTGAAGCCACCGTCGCCCGTCAGCCAGACCATGCCGTTCGCATCCGCCACCGAGCCGTTCTTCGAATCCGAAAACGAAACGCACAGAAAATCGGCACGGCTGTATGTGTTGATCCGCATCCAACTCGAACCGGCGTCATCCGATCTCACCACACAGCCCGCGTACCCGACGGCGACGATGGATTTCTGAGACAAGAACGCAATGCCGGAGATTCGCGACCTTCCGCATGGGTTCGAATGCTTCCACGTCGCGCCGCCATCCACCGTTGCCAAAACCGCGCCGTTCACACCGGCGATGACTACGGTCGACGCGTCGAGCGCGGCAACCTCAGTAAGATGTTCGTCAGTCGCCGCAGATTGTGTCGTCCACGACGTGCCGCCATCGGTAGTTTTCAGGATGCGGCCATAGGTGCCGGTCGCCCAGCCGGTCTCGCCTACAAAAGTCACCGATGAAAGATGGTCCCTTGCCTCGGACTTCGCCGCGCGCCAGTCGCGTCCGCCATTGTCGGTGGTAAAAATACTGCCGCGTGCTCCAACGATCACGGCCGATCGCTTGTCTTTCACGAATACGGACGAGAGTGTAAGGTCCAGCGACAGGGCTTGCCGTTCCCATGTGAAGCCGCCGTCCTGCGTCCGCAGGATCGTGTTATCCGCACCGACCGCAAAGCCCGAAAGTTTGTCTTTGGCAAAGTGAATCGAGTTGAGCGGGTTTCCCTGCGGCAGAGGATTCTGCCAGATCCAGCCTTGGCTGCCTCGAAGTTGGGCGGAGATCGAAACGGTAAGCATGAGAAAGATCACCGCAGAGACGCAGAGACGCAGAGGAAGAAATTCATACAGCTTAAACAGGCTGACTTTACTAATCAAAAAAACTCTTATCATCCTCTGCGTCTCTGTGTCTCCGCGGTTAAAGCTCTTGCACACCAAGCTCAGCTACCAATTCATCCAACATCGTCACGTCTACCACGCCGGCCGCTGCGATATTTCGCGCCGCCTGGTCAGCAACCTCCTGAACCTCGTGACCGGCGTGGCCTTTGATCCATTGCCATTCGATCTCGTGCTTTGATGCAGCTTTCTCCAGACGCGCCCACCATTCATGATTGGTTTTCTTACGAAAGTTCCCGGTCATCGTCTCGACTACATAGCGCGAATCGCTGAACAGTTTCACCCGACACGGCTCTTTCAGGTTCGAAAGCCCGAGCGCTGCGGCCGCGATCTCCGCCTGTTGGTTCGTCGCGTTTCCGAGATATTCGCCGACCGCCCGCCAAAAACCTTTGAATCCGAGTACGGCGACTGCAGCGGCGCGAGGAGCTCCGCGGCCGTTGCCGAGGCTTGAGCCATCGCAGACTATGGTGACTTGTTTCATTTAGTTTCCGTATTGGTTCGTGTTATTTCGTGTGAATTCGTGGTTGCAGGTCTTAAAAAAGCTGGAAACCACGA